>JBBIIR010000197.1:0-4703 GCA_037446455.1 Hydrogenophilales bacterium
CCGCCAGGCGCGACTTGGCCTCGTGCTGCAGCCGCTCGCTGATGTCGAAGAAAGTCACCACCGAGCCCACCACCCGGCCGGAGCGGCGCATGGGATAGGCCCAGTACTCGACCGGCACGCCGGCGCCGTCGGCGCGCCAGAACACTTCGTAATCGACATGCACCGGGCGTTCCTCTTGGAAGGAGCGATGAATCGGGCATTCCGTCACGTCATAGGCGCGTCCATCCGCATGATGGTGATGCACCAGTTCGTGCATCTGCCGGCCTATCAATGCCGCGCTGTCGGCGTAGCCGAGCAGGCGGGCACAGGCCGGATTGGCAAAAATGCAGCGTCCTTCCGGGTCGATGCCGTAGATCGCCTCGGCGGTGGATTCAAGCAACAGCCGCACCAGTTCTTCGCGTTCCTGCAGCGCGTGTTCGCGACCCCCGATGGCCTCGACCATGCCGTCGAAGGCCTGGCCCAGGCGGGCCAATTCATCGCCGCCCGGCAGTTCGGCGCGCGCGTTCAGGTCCCCCGCCGCCAGCCGGTCGGCGGCGCGGCGAATGCGTTTGAGCTTGCGGATGACAAATAGCTGGGTGAGCAGGGCCACGGAAACAAAGGCCGCCAGCATGAGCCCGAGGTTTTGCAGCATCTGCTTGCGCCACACGCTCATGACCCGTTCTTCGACCGCCGAGACCGGCACCTTGATGCTGATCAGGCCGCGCAGCTCGCCGGTCCGGTAGCCGAAAGCATCGGGATAGCGCTGGCTGATCACCCGCGGCGCGTCGGCCGGGTCGCCATGGCATTTCAAGCAATGCGGCTCCATCCACAGCGGCGCGGAGTAATGGAAGTAGGCGGCGCCATCCGGGGCGGTGAAAGGCACGAAACGTTCCTTGCTTTGCGGCGCGGCGCGAAAATGGGCCATGGCCTCCAACTCGACGGCATCGGCCTGATTGGCCGGGTTGCGCGGCCGGTCCGAGACATTGTTGAAGCCGATGCCGTTACCCATCCACTCGCGGAAATTGATCGATATCTTGCCCATGGCATGGGCCGGCAGGAAGCGCAGCGTCTGTTCGTTGAGCGGCACACCGCTTTCCAGGAAGACATGCTGATAGGTGCGCCGGGTGGCCACCAGCACACCGTGCAGGATCCGCGCCTGCTCGCGCAGCTCGCTGAGGATGTTGGCGCGGCTTTCCCGGTAGTCGTTCCATTGGAACAACGCGAACAGCGCCAGAAAAGCGGCGCCCATGCCGAGCCAGAGTTTGTTGCGAAGTTTCATTGCCCGTCCAAGCCGGAGGTACACACTTATCGGCAGGCAGCGGACGGGTCTTGAACGGCGATGCGGCGCGCGACCGCGTATATCCTGATGGATGGAAAGGCTTATCCGCCGGCGCGGCGTGCCGGCGCGGGCCAGAAAGCTTCAGAGTTCGGCCAATACCTTGATGTGCGCCGCCACGCTGCGCCCCAGGGAACTCAGGTCGTAGCCCCCTTCCAGCACGGAGACGATGCGATCCGAGGCGTGGCGGCCGGCGACCTCCATGATCCGCTCGGTGATCCAGACGTAGTCCGCCTCCATCAGGCCGAACCGGCCCATGTCGTCCTCGCGGTGGGCGTCGAAACCCGCGGAGATGAACAACATCTCGGGCCGGAACGCCTCCAGCCGGGGCAGCACTTCCGCCGCGAACACCTCGCGGTAGCGCTTGCCGGTGGTCCCCGCCGGCAGGGGCACGTTGACGATGTGCTCGTTGGCGGAATCGGCGCCGCAGAAAGGATAGAAGGGATGCTGGAACGTGGAACACAGCATCACCCGCGCATCCTCGCGGAAGATGTCCTCGGTGCCATTGCCATGGTGCACGTCGAAATCGACCACCGCGACGCGCGCCAGGCCATGCTGTTCCAGGGCATGGGCCGCGGCCACCGCGACGTTGTTGAAGATGCAGAAACCCATGGCCTGGTCGCGCGTGGCGTGGTGACCGGGCGGCCGGCAGGCGACGAAGGCGTTCCGGCAATCGCCCCCGATCACCCGATCGACGGCCATGACGGCGCCGCCGGCGGCGTGGTAGGCCGCGTCCAGGGTGTGCGGGTTCATGATGGTGTCGTGGTCCAGTTCCTTCATGCCCTCGTAGGGGGCGGCCGCCTCGATGGCATCGATGTAGGCCGGATCGTGGACCCGCTTGAGCTGGCTGCGGTGCACCAGGGGGGCTTCATGGTGTTCCAGAGAGTCGAAAAGGTGGGCGGCATGCAGGCGATCCTCGATGGCGCGCAGTCGGGCGGGACTTTCGGGGTGCCAGTGGCCCATCTCGTGCTTGCGGCATTCGGGGTGGGTGATGTAGGCGGTACGCATGGCATGGAAAGCTCATGGAAAAAACCAATGTTGACTATACGCCCGCGCGGTGGCGCTCTTCACCGAGGCGGCGGACGCGGTGATCGCGGCGGCGAAAACCTCGAGCAAACCGCTCATCAGCGGCTGGATGGGCCAGACCCAGGTGGTGGAAGGCCGCATGCGTTTCAAGGAAGCGGGCATCCCCTACTTCACGACGCCGGAGCCGGCGGTGGAGGTGTTCTCCTTCCTCTCCGCCTTCTACGACAACCAGCGCCAGCTCACGCAGACGCCCGGCCCCCTGTCGCAGCAGGCCGAACCGGACGTGGAAGGCGCCCGCCTGATCATCGAGGGCGCCCTGGCGCAGGGCCGCCACCTGCTCAACGAGGTCGAATCGGAGGCGCTGCTGTCCGCCTTCCGCATTCCCGTGGCGCAGACCCTGATCGCCCGCAATCCCACCGAGGCCATGCTGATGGCGCAGCAGATGGGCTTCCCGGTGGCGATGAAGATCAACTCGCCGGACATCACCCACAAGTCCGACGTGCACGGCGTGCGCCTGGGCCTGTCGAGCGGACAGGCGGTGCGCTCGGCCTCCGGCGAGATGCTCACCGAGGTCAAGCGCAAACGGCCCGATGCCACCCTGGACGGCGTGGTCATCGAGCCCATGGTCAGCCGCCCGCATGCCCGCGAGTTGCTGCTGGGCATGACCTCGGATCCGGTGCTGGGACCGGTCATCGTCTTCGGCGCCGGCGGCGTCGAGCCGCATCCCGAGGACGACAGCATTCGCAGGATTTCCCGCGAGTTGTAAGCGGCCCTCGCAATGCCAACGGGCAAAAGGAACTCAAGCCAGGCCTGGCTCAGCCAGGTCTGAAGCCCCCCCTTGCAAAAGGGGGGGGCCGGGCCTCTCAGGTGTTGAGCGCCGCCGGCTTGTCCAGGGGCGTGTGCCAGTGGTCGTCGGCGGCGGGGTCCGGATGGAACCAGTTCAGTTTCTCGTGCAAGCTGACCACGCTGCCGACGATGATCAGCGTCGGCGGCTTCAGCTCCGCCTGGGCGGCGAGGGCCGGCAGGCTATCCAGGGTGCCGGTGACGGTCTTCTGGTTGAGCGTGGTGCCCTGCTGCACGATGGCCGCCGGCGTATTCCCCGGCATGCCGTGCTTCTTCATCTCGTCGCACAGGGTGACCAGGCCCTTCAGGCCCATGTAGATGACGATGGTCTGGCGCGGCCGGCAGAGCATGTCCCAGTCGAGATCCATGCTGCCGTCCTGGAGATGGCCGGTGACCAGGATGAGGGCCTGGGCATGGTCGCGGTGGGTGAGCGGAATGCCGGCGTAGGAGGCCACGCCCGCCGCCGCCGTCACCGCCGGCACCACCTGGAAGGGCACGCCGTGCTCGCGCAGGGTCTCGATCTCCTCGCCGCCGCGGCCGAAGATGAAGGGATCGCCGCCCTTCAGGCGCAGCACGCGCTTGCCCTCCTTGGCCAGGCGCACCAGCACCAGGTTGATCTCGTCCTGCGGCACGGCGTGGTGGTCCCGCTCCTTGCCGACGTACAGGCGGTCGGCGTCGCGCCGGCACATGTCGAGGATGGGCGGGCTGACGAGGCGGTCGTACACCACCACGTCGGCCTGCTGCATGAGGCGCAGGGCGCGGAAGGTGAGCAGGTCGGGGTTGCCGGGGCCGGCGCCGACCAGATAGACCTCGCCGCTGTCCGGCGCGTTGTCTGCGGCATCCAGCATGGCCCGCAGGCTGGCCTCGGCCTCCTGCTCGCGACCGGAGAACACCATTTCGGCGACGGGCGAGAGGAACGCCTTTTCCCAGAACTTGCGGCGCGTCTCGGTGGTCGAGAAGCGACGCCGCACGTCCTGCTTGAAGCGGCCGGCCAGCGCGGCGAGGCGGCCATAGGCGGCGGGGATGAGGGTTTCCAGGCGGGCGCGCAGCAGGCGCGACAGCACCGGCGCCTCGCCGCCGCTGGATACCGCCACCATCACCGGCGAGCGGTCGATGATGGAGGGCATGATGAAGGAACACCGGCCGGGCCGGTCCACCACGTTGACCGGCACATGGCGGGCGCGCGCCGCGTCGTGCACGGCCTGGTCCAGGTCCGCGTCCTCGCTGGCGGCGAAGACCACGTCCATGCCTTCGAGGTGCTCGGGACGAAAATGGGCGCGCAGGTGGATGAGGCGATCGCTGCCGGCGTGCGCCGCGAAGGCCTCCGACAGGTCTTCGGCGGCCACCGCCGTGACCCAGGCGCCGGCATTGAGCATCAGCGCGGCCTTGCGCGCGGCGGTGTCGCCGCCGCCGACCACCAGGCCCTTGCGGCCGCGCAGGTCGAGGAAGATGGGTAGATAGTCCATAAGCGTTAGGCGTTAGGCGTGAGGCGTGAGGCGTTAGGCGTTAGGCGTGAGGC
>JBBIIR010000198.1:0-4688 GCA_037446455.1 Hydrogenophilales bacterium
GAGCATGCTCCGCGCCCGCCGAACGGCCCCGGAATGCAGTCCGGGGCGCGCCCTGCAAGGGAGGGAAACGGGCATGACTTTCATGCTACGGGGCGTCTTCTCAAAGTCATGTCCGTTAGGGGGGCGTTACCCCGTCCGCATCGATTCTTCCCACCCATTGAGCTCGAACATGCAAGCCTCCTTGGTCGTTGTCAGGATTCGAGCAGGCCGGCGACGCCGTCCAGGCTAAGGGCGGGGATTTCCGGCAGGCTGCCGCCCAGGATGCCGCTCATTTCGCCATACATGCCGACGGTGTTGGTGATCAGCTGTTCCTTGACCTGGGCGAGTTCCAGGGCGCCTTCCTGGCGGGTGCGGTCTTGCGCCTGCTGGATGAGGGCCTTGGCCTCGTTTTCCGCGCGGAGCTTTTCCTCCACTTCCAGGCGGGTGCGCTCGGCCAGGGTGCGGCTCTGTTCCTCCAGGGCCAGGGCGCGGCGCTTGAGTTCCAGTTCCCGCGCTTCGGCCTCACGGGCATGGCGGGTCTGGTCCGCCAGTTGTTTGGCCAGTGTTTCCAGTTACAGCCGCTGCTCCTCGCGGGCGCGGGTTTCGGCCGTGGCCGCGGCCTCTTTCAGGCGTGCCTCGTGCTCGGCGCGAAGTCGGGCTTCGAGCTGTCCGGAGAGTTGGGCGGTGAGCGCTTCGGTGAGGGGGATGGCGTGGCCGCAGTTGGGGCAGGTGAGGGTGGTTTCGGACATGGTCACTCCCGGATGAGGATATGTTCCGGCGGCAGCGCCAGTTCGAAGAGGGCATCGCGGCGCTTGCCCACGGAGCGGATCAGGTAGGGGGCAGCACCACTTTCTCCCAGGGCGCGGACCAGAGACTTCAACAGGCGGTTCTTGGCCGGGCTGAACCACATGCTGTCCATACCCCTGGCCAGGGCCTTCTCGAAACCTTCGTACTCCGAGGCGTACTGACCGAATACCTGGCGGCAGGTGGCGAGGAATTCCTCGGCGGCTTCCTGGTTGTATCCATTCACCGAGCAATGCAGCGGGCCGGCGCCTTCCTTCCGGCGGCGGGCCGTCCAGGCGAGGAGGGCGAAGGCTTGCGGCGTCAGTTTCAGGGTTTCGCCGCTCGCGCGGGCGCTGCGCCGCTTCAGGTCAATGCGCAATTCCAGGCGGCGGCCGCTGCATTGGGCGGCGGCAACGGTGCGGGAAAAGCTGGCGTTGCCCTGGAGCAATTCCAGGGGCAGCCCGTCGCGCAACATCACGAATGGAATGTCCGCCAGTTCGACCCGGGCGCTGCGGGCATCCACGGTGACCTCCTTGTTGCCCTGCCGGCCATGGATGGGATGGTCGTAGGGGGTGGGGTAGTAGAAGTCCCGGTTGGTCTCGTAGGGTTCCGACACCAGCACATGCGACAGCCGGTCCTGGGGCCGGCCATAGAGAGAGAGGGCATAACCCAGGTAATAGCCCATGGTCTTGCGCCCGCCGGCGATGGAGACGTGCAGTTCGGTGTCAGGGGCTTCCGTCATCCGGCGTACCGTTTCGGTGATGAAGTCGGCAGCCCGAGTGTTCTGCTCGGGCGTGCGGATGTCTTCCAGCGGGGCGCCATCCGCGTCGCGCAAGACATGGATGTTTGCCGTGGCAAACGCGATGGACGGCAGCCGGTAGTCTTTCACCAGGCGGTGGAACCAGCCCTGGCCGGCGAGCAGGTTGAGGCGGGCGTTCTCGGCGCCGGTGGCGGTGGTGATGAGGTGGATCTCAGTGGGGATCCAGGGCTCGTCCCGGCGGCAGGCCAAGGCGTAAAGCGTTTCCGTCACCACCTGGGGGGTCAGCCCGGTGACGGCGAGAAGAATCCTGCCTGGGGTTGCGGCCGCGGCCTCTGGTCGTTGTTTCATGTCCACCTCCGTGCGTATTTTTACCGTGCCGCATGTTAGCGATGCTCGCCAAGCATCTTCCACTTTGCAAGCTTGCGCATGCCTTGACCGCCTGTGCCGGCTTCAGGGCACAAAAGAAAGCCCCCGCGCGGGGGGCTGAGATGGGCGGCTGGCGGGAGGAGGTCGCCGGCCCGGGCCATGGAGGGGGAGGCCCTACACCCTGAACTGGCTGACCAGGCTGTCCAGTTCCTCGGCCAGGCCGGCGAGCCGCCGGCTGGCCTCCTGCGTGTCGCGGGCATGGCCGGCGGCGGCGCCGGCGACGGCGCCGATGTCGCCGATCTTGCGGCTGATGCTCTCGGCGACCTTGCTCTGTTCACCCGAGCTGCCGGCGATCTGCGCGTTCATGCGGTTGATGACGCCGACCGAGCCGGAAATGGTGGACAGCGCCCCGGCGCTTTCGCGCACGCTGTGCACGCTGGACTGGGTTTTCCGCTCGGCGGTCTGGATGGCGCCCACGGCTTCCTGGGCGCGGCCCTGGACCTTGACGATGATGGTCTCGATCTCCTCGGTGGCCGACTGCGTGCGCTGCGCCAGGGTGCGCACCTCGTCCGCCACGACGGCGAAGCCGCGGCCCTGTTCGCCGGCGCGCGCCGCCTCGATGGCGGCGTTGAGGGCGAGCAGGTTGGTCTGTTCGGCGATCTCGCGGATGAGGCCGATGACGCGGCCGATGTCGCGGCTGTCGGTGTCCAGGCGCTGGATCACGCCGACCGCCTGTTCCAGTTGCTGCGACATGGCGGAGATGGCGTCCAGGGCCAGGCTGGCGGTGGCCGCGCCCTCGCGCGCCTCGCCGTCGGCCTGGTTGGCGGCGGCCGCCGCCTCGCGGGTATTTTGCGCCACTTCCTGCACGGTGCCGGCGAGCTGGTGCAGGGTGGCGGCCAGGAGCTCGGTGTCGGCGAGCTGGCGCTGCACGCCGTTCTGGGTCTGGCTGGAGACGTCGACCAGTTGGCCGGCGACGCCGGCCAGGTGATGCGTGGCGCCGCGCACCTGCTCGATGATGCCGGCGAAGCGCCGCAGCATGTTGTTGAAGGCGGCGCCCGCCTCGGCGATTTCGTCGCGGCCGCGCACGGGCACGCGCAGCGACAGGTCGGACTGCTCTTCGATGCGCCGCATGAAGTCGGTGAGACGGCGCACCGGCTGGGCGACGACGCGGCCGAAGGCGACCGACAGCAGGCCCATGCCGATGAGGAACAGGGCCAGGTGGATGGCCAGGCTTTGCAGGCCGGAATTGCGGATGCGCGCATCCACCGGCGCCAGGTCGTAGGTGATGCGCACCGCGCCCAGCACGCTGCCGGCGGGCACGCTGTGGCAGCCCATGCAATTGACGCCGCGGGTCTGCTCGGTGGCCTTGTAGGGGCGGATGACGACGAGGCGGCGGCCTGCCTCGGCCTGCTCGAAGCGCACGATCTCCTCGCCGCCGAGGGCGGCGCGGTCGAGGTCGTCGCGGGCCTGTTCACCCTCCTTGCCGGGGCCGTATTGGCCGGTGATGCCCTCGCCGCGGATGACCCGCGCCTCCACCACATTGGCCTGGCCGGCCACCTGTTTCCGCAGCTCCTCCCGGGTCTCCATGCCGCCGGTGAGCATCAGCTTGTTGAGACCGTCGAAGTAGCCGTCGGCGATGTCCTTCACCTTGTCGGTGGTGAATGCCTCGGCCAGATTGTTTTCGCTGAAATGCGAGTGGATCAGGGAGGCGGTGAGCAGGACCAGGAAGAGCAGGGCGGTGAAGGCCATGATCTTGGCGGTGACCGTGCCGGTGACCTTGTTCAGTTCCACGCGCGTCTCCAGGGGCTTGAGTGATGCCGCGATAACGGCAGCAGGGCCGCCGAACTTGAGCTGTCCGCTCAGGCCAGGATTTCCGCCCAGCGTTTTTCCAGGCGTTTGATCGACACCGGCTCCGGCGTCTTCAGCTCCTGGGCGAACAGGGAGACGCGCAATTCCTCCAGCCGCCAGCGGAAATCCTCCAGTTCCGGCGCGACGCCGCCGGCCTCCTCCTGGCGTTTGCGGCGGGCCTGGTACTGCGCGAGCAGCGGGGCCATGGCGCGCATGTGCTGGACGTCGCGCGCCGGATGGCTGGCCAGCTTGTCCAGGCGGCGTTGCATGGCGCGCAGGTAGCGCGGCAGGTGCGGCAGCCGCTCCGGCGGCAACTGCGCCATGAAGCCGGGGAAGACCAGGCCGCGCAGTTGCGCCCGCATGTCCTCGGCGGCTTCCCTGGAAGACAGCGGCTTGGCGAGGAGCTGGCCGAGGCGGTGCGCATGTTCCAGGCATTCCGCGGCCAGCCGCGCGGTCTCGCGCGCCGCCTCGGGCAGCTTGCCGCGGGCGGTCTGCGCGGCGCTCTCGAAGGCGGTCTGTTTGCGCAGGTCGGCGGCGTCCACGGCCAGGGCGCCGCGGGCGGCGGCGAACAGCACGTCGCGGCTCAGGGCCTCGGCCGTGAGCGACTTGTCCAGCATCAGATAGTGCAGGGCGGCACCCTTCAGGCGCTGGGCCAGGTCCTTCTCGGTCTGCTTCAGCAGGTCGGGGAAGTTCTGCCAGACCAGGCGACAGACGCCGCGCCGGTGTTTTTCCCTGGCCAGCGCGGGACTGTCGAGCAGGCGCAGGCGGATGCCGCCGGCCTCTTCCACCAGGCTGGGAAACGCCGCCACCTGGCGGCCGCCGCTCCGGATCTCGACCCGCTCCGGCAGATCGCCGAAGTCCCAGCGCGTGAGGTCCTCGCGCTCGCCGGGGGCGGCGGCCTGGCGCAGGCTCTCGCTGGCCTGGCCGCCGAGTTGCCGGCGCAGGGCGGAGA
>JBBIIR010000199.1:0-4682 GCA_037446455.1 Hydrogenophilales bacterium
AAGGCGTCGATGAGGTGCGCGAGCCGGATCATTTGACCTGCCCCCAGGTCAGGTGGAAGCCGGCCATCAGGCCGTTGATGCGGTCGATGGCGTGGTGCCGGGTCTGGTCGGTCAGATGGGTGTAGCGTGCGGTGGTGAGGATGGAGTGGTGACCGAGGATCTTCTGTAGTCGCCCCTGCAAAAAATCATCTAACGCCGCCGAGACTGGCGGGTACGAACGCACAGTGGAACGCGCCGAGGTGACCGGCGGGGTGTAGTCCCAGGAAACGGAACAGACGCGCCACGAATCCAGGGCGCAATAAAAGGGCCTTCAGCCCCAGACGCAGCATCGCCCGCAGCAACCAGCGCAGGTTGTAACCCGCCGCGCACAGCACCGCATGCAACGCATCACCGGTGGCGCCTCGCAACCAGCACCGATCCATGCGGTGGTCCGACTTCAGATGCCCGATGGCCGGCTCCACCGCCTGCCGACGCTTCAGCCAACGGCGCTGCTGCCGGGTCAGCGACCGGTACTTGCCCCGGTGAATGAGCTCTACGCCGGGGTTGTCCTGGTCGACGCCCCGGTAGCCCAGATCCACCACCACCTGCTTCGGCGTGATCCCCACTTCTTCCAGCAGGATGCTCGTCTGTTCCAGTTGTTCGCGCAGGATGTGGCCGTCGTAGGGGTTGCCCGGGAAGGTGCGCGCGCCCACCATCAGCCCGCTCTGGTGGGTGACGGCAATACTCGCCTTCACCCCGAACTCGTAGGGCTTGCGGGCCTTGCCCTTGCCGATGCATTCGACTTCCGGGGCATGCAGGGCGTAGAGCTTGTGCTGGTCCCGCGGTTGCTGGGTGCGGATGCGCTCGGCCCGTTCGAGCAGGGTCTTCAGGCGGGCCATCGTGGTCGGGGATGCCGTGGTGGCGGTGTCCAGCTTGCGTTCGACCTCGCGCAGGACGATACCCAGGATGGTGCGCTGCCGCTTGACCACGCGCCTGAGCCGCTTGAACTGCTTGGCGTGGGCGTAGCCGCCAGCCTTACGCCTGAGTTCCCGGCCTTCCTTGGCGAAGGTCTGTTTGAGGCTGATGCCGGCAAACTTCGCGGCCTGCACCACCTTGGCGCGGGCGATCTCCAGCAGCCGGCTGTCCACCGGGTGGGCGATGGCCTTCTCCTGGACGGTGCTGTCGACGATGACCCGCTCGAATTCGCGGGGTTGCACCGCCTTGGTGTCCACCGCCGTGTCGATCGTCGCCTTGAGCAGTTCTTCCACGCCGGCTTCGCCGATGGCGGCGCGGAAGCGGCCCACCTGGGTGGCGTCACAGGGCAGCCGGGGTTCGTAGTAGTCCATCCCGCTGAAGTATTGCCAGACGACGTTCTCGGCCCAGCGCGCGACCAGGTCTTCGTCGCTGAGGTTGTAGGCGTGCTTGAGGTAGAGCAGCGAGGCCATGAGGCGGATCGACAGGCGGGGGCGCCCGGCGGCGCTGATGCCCGACCCGGCCAGCGCCAGGGTGGGGCCGAACAGGTCGGCTCCGGTCACCTCCCGGCCTGGCCGGTCGCGACGCGCGAAGGCGGGGGCGAGGGCGGCTTCGATCTGCTTCCAGGGCAGGCGCTGGGCGAGCGCGGCCAGGGGGTGACGCAGGTCGATCATCGGGTCCAGGCGGGCACGGAAGAAGTCGGCGGTCATTTCGTCTCTCGGCGGGGGATTTCTCTCGGGTTCCGGCGGGATTATTTCAATTCCCGCGGGATTCAGGGAGACAGATTGCGGTGATATCCCGCGGTCTGGGCGGCTTCGCGGGGTTTTGCAGGGGCGACTCTGTACCTCGATCAGGTCGACACCGGCTTCGATCAGATGGGTGGCATAGCTGTGGCGCAGGCTGTGCGGGGTGATGTTTTTTTTCATGGACATGGATGGAGCGGCGCGGCGGGGCTCAAGATGTGCCGCGCGACGCCGTTATCCCCACTCACCTGCCCGTACCCCCACCGCGTACCCGTCCCATGCCCAGTGAACAGGAAGTCGTCGGCCGCATCCGCCTGGAGATGGAGGGGCACCTGCGCGAGCAGGGCGCGCCCGAGGAGGTGCACGATTTCCTGGTCCGCCACTGGGCCAGATTGATGGCCGGCGTCTTCATGGCCAAGGGCAACCAGCACGCGGACTGGATGGCCGGTTGGGACACCGTCAACGCCCTGCTCTGGAGCCTGGCGCCGAAACAGGGCCGGCAGGAGGCGGAACACATGCTGCGCATGTTGCCCACCATTCTGGCGCGCCTGCATGAGGGCTGCGACGCGTTGTCCATCGCGCGCGCGGAGAGGGACCCGTTCTTTCAGCACCTGGCCATGATGCATGCCGCGGTCGCGCGCGAAGGACTCAGGTTCCAGACCGAGGCCGGCGCGGCGCGGCCGGCCCTGGCCGCCTCCGGCGTGGATATTCCGCCGTCAGCGAAATGCCGGGATACCGCCGGAGAACAGGCGCCGCCCACGCCACCGCCGAGTCTCCGTCCGGGTGATCGCGTGCATCTCAGCCTGGGCGGCGAGGACCGTATCCTCATGGTGCATTGGGTCAGCCCCCTGGGCGGCATGTACCTGTTCACCAATGACCAGGGCCTGGATGCGCTGACCCTGACACGGGTCAGACTGGCGGAGCGTTTCGCCGCGGGTACCGCGCGCATGGCCTGAAGCCGGGCCCCGCCTCAGACGGAAAGGCGCACGGGCAGACCGAGGGCTTCGATGCGCGCCGCCAAGCCGCGCAGCCAGCTTTCCGGCAGCGGCCCCAGGCGCGCCGCCTCCGCTTGCAGCGAGGGGCGGGCCAGGCCGTACAGAAGAACGCCGCGCAGGGTCGGTATTTCTGCGCGGCCACGGCGCAACAAGCTTAAGTAGGCATCGATTTCCGCCGGCGCGGGGGGAAATCCATCCAGGCTGAACATGCAGGTTTGCACCCAGGTCGGGCACAGACCGGCGACTGTCGCCAAGCGGCGGAAATGCGCGGCCGGATCGGTGGCGCTGCCGTTGACCTGGGCGATGCCGGCGCGCGTGGCGCGGTCCAGTTTGAACCAGACCTCGCCGTTGAGGCCCGCCATCGCCGCCAGGCCGGCGTTGACGTGGGCGCGGCCGGCCAGGCTGCCGTTGCTGATGAGGATCAGCTTGATGCGGCCGGCCAGGCCGAAGTCTTCCAGGATGCGGCCGATACGTTCCACCACCCGCGGGAATTCGCGCGCGCTGGTCGGCTCGCCGTTGCCGGAGATGGCCACGTCGTTGAGCCGGCGCATGTCTTCCGGCACCGCGCGGGCCATGAAATCCCCGTGCGCCACGTCCGTCAGCATGGCGCGCAGTTCCGCCTCCAGGCGATCCAGATCCAGCGGCGGCGGACCGCCACGCTGGAGATCCGGCACCTGGCAATAGATGCAGCGCCAATTGCAGGCATTGTTGGGGTTCAGGTTGACGCCCACGGACACCCCGCCGGCGCGGCGCGACACCACCGGGTAGACATAGGTCATGCCGGCGCGGTCGCGGTCGTGGTCGGCCACGCCGAGGAGGCGGTCTTGCCCGCGCGGCATGCCGGAATCGCTTCGCCGTGTCGCGTTCAAGGGGACTGATCAGCGGGCGCCGCGCTGTCCACCCGGGCGTGTGGCGCGAGCCCGCGCGATGAGGGCATCGGTGATGCTCAGCAGATCGGGCAGTCCCCGCGCGGCCTGCCCCAGCACGATGTAGCGTCCGTCCACGGCGAGGGTGGGCACCGCGTCGACGCGATAGGCGCGGGCGAGCTGTTCGGCGCGGGCCAGCTTGGTCTCCACGGCGAAGGAGCGGAAAGTCTCGCTGAAACGGCGGATGTCCACCCCCTGCTTGGCCAGCCAGTCCAGGCTGGTCTTCTCGGTGTACAGGTTGACCTTGTGCTTATGGATGGCCTCGAACATGGCGTGCTGCAAGTCCGCCAGTTGGCCGCCGGCCTCCAGGCCGTAGTGCAGGCGCGCCAGGTTGGCCCAGGCGGCGCGGCCGAAGGTGACCGGAACCTGGCGGAAGGCCACGTCCCTCGGCAGTCTCTTTTCCCAGGCGGTGATCAGGGGATGCAAGTCGCGGCAGTGCCCGCAGCCATAGGAAAAGAACTCCAGCACCTCGATCCTGCCGGGACTGTCGCCCGGCTGGGCGGGTGAAAGGGCCGCCCAGTCGCGCCCTTCCACCAATTCCTGGGGGTTGCCGCGGGACAGCGCCTGGGTGGGAACGAGCCCGGCCGCCAGGGCGGCCAGCAGGGATTGATTGAATCGGCGACGTGACAGGGGCATGGCGGCACTCCGGCTAGCGGTGGAGGGAGGTGCGCGCGGCCGGGCGCAGAGCCCAGGCCGCGGCGCCCAGACAGGCGAGGAAAAAGAGCAGGGACCAGTTCGCCAGACTCAGACCCAGCACCACGAGTTCCGTGTCCTCGCAGAACCCGGTGGCCAGAAACAGCGTCTGCCATTGCAGACCCAGCCATTCCACCAGGCGTTCGATCAGGCCGGGTTCCCCGGCCATGCAGGAGATGCCGCCGGCCGGCTGTATCTGCAGCCAGCTCTGGTAGGCGGCCGTGGCGGCGCCGGCGGCGGCGGTGGCGAGGACGAGTCCGCCGGCCACGCTACCCAGGCGCGCGCCCGCCCCCCAGGCCGCGAGCAGACCGAACACAGCGAGCAGCATGTAGAGCAGGCGCTGGAAGATGCACAGGTGGCAGGGATGCAGGTCC
>JBBIIR010000200.1:0-4666 GCA_037446455.1 Hydrogenophilales bacterium
GGCGGTGCTGAATCCCCTCAAGGTGGTGCTGACCAATTTCGAGGAAGGCGTCACCGCCTCCCGCGCCGCCGGCTTTCATCCCCAGCATCCGGAATTCGGCGAGCGGGAGGTGCCCATCGCCCGGGAGATCTGGATCGAGCGGGACGATTTCGCGGAAACCCCGCCCCCGGGCTGGCAGCGCCTCACACCGGGCGGCGAGGTGCGGCTGCGCTATTCCTTCGTCATCCAGTGCGATGAGGTGGTGAAGGATGCCCAGGGAGAGGTGGTGGAACTGCGCTGCGCCATCGATCCCACCACCCTGGGCCAGAACCCCGTGGGCCGCAAGGTGAAGGGCGTCATCCACTGGGTGTCCGCCGCCCACGCCGTGGCCATCGAGGCGCGTCTGTACGACCGCTTGTTCCTGGACCCGATCCCCGACGGCCACAAGGGCCGCGACTTCCTGGAATTCCTCAACCCGGATTCCCTGCAAGTGGTGACGGGCTGGGCGGAGGCCTGCGTCCGCGCCGCCGAACCCGAGACCCGCTACCAGTTCGAGCGGCTGGGCTATTTCTGCGCCGACCGCTTCGAGCACGCGCCGGGTGGGCGGCCGGTGTTCAACCGTACCGTCACCCTCAAGGATTCCTGGGCCAGGGAGCAGGGCTGATGCTCCAGCTGCACAACTCGCTGACGCGGCGGAAAGAGGCATTCGTCCCCATCACCCCCGGTCGGGTGCGCATGTATGTCTGCGGCATGACGGTCTACGACTATTGCCATCTGGGCCACGCCCGTGTGCTGGTGGTGTTCGACATGATCACCCGCTGGCTGCGCGCCTCGGGCCTGGATGTCAGCTACGTGCGCAACGTCACCGATATCGATGACAAGATCATCAAGCGCGCCAACGAGAATGGCGAGGCCTTTACCGCCCTGACGCAGCGCTTCATCGACGCCATGCACGCGGACAGCGTCGCCCTCGGGGTGCTGCCGCCGGACCACGAGCCGCGCGCCACGGAATACGTGGGCAAGATGCTGACCATGATCCAGGCATTGATCGAGCGGGGCCATGCCTACGCCGCGGCCAACGGTGATGTCTACTACGCGGTGGGCACCTTCCCCACCTACGGCCAACTTTCCGGCAAGTCCCTGGATGATTTGCGCGCCGGCGAGCGGGTGGACGTTGACCCCAACAAGCTCGATCCCATGGACTTCGTGCTGTGGAAGGCCGCCAAGCCCGGCGAGCCGTCCTGGCCTTCGCCCTGGGGGCCGGGCCGGCCGGGTTGGCACATCGAGTGCTCGGCCATGGGTTCGGATTTGCTGGGTCATCATTTCGACATCCACGGCGGCGGACAGGACCTGCAATTCCCCCACCACGAGAACGAGATCGCCCAGAGCGAGGGCGCCCACGGCTGCAAGTTCGTCAACTACTGGCTGCACAACGGCTTCGTGCGGGTGGACGACGAGAAGATGTCGAAGAGCCTGGGCAACTTCTTCACCATCCGGGAAATCCTGGAGCGATTCGACGCCGAGGTGGTGCGTTTCTTCATCCTGCGCGCCCATTACCGCAGCCCCCTGAACTACTCGGACCAGCATCTGGAAGACGCCAGGGCGGCGCTGACCCGGCTCTATACCGCGTTGCGCGGCCTTGATGCGGCCGCCGTCGCCATCGATTGGGAGGAACCGTCCGCCACCCGCTTCCAGGCGGCCATGGACGACGACTTCAATACCCCCGAGGCGCTAGCCGTGCTATTCGATCTGGCCGGCGAGGTGAACAAAACCGGTGACGACAAGCTGGCTGGTCTGCTTAAAGCGTTGGGTTCTGTGTTAGGGCTGCTTGAGAGACGGCCTGATGATTTCTTGCAAGGACGAGTATTACAACATCATGAGACCAGTGGTGAGCTGGTTGGCGGCGGTGCTGATTTATCTAGTAACGCGGCCATTATTCACAAAGAGCGCATCGAGGCGCTGATCCAGGAGCGCCTGACGGCGCGCAGGGCCAGGGATTTCAAGCGTTCCGACGGCATCCGCGATGAACTCAAGGCGGCGGGCATCGTGCTGGAGGATACGCCCCAGGGTACGCTGTGGCGGCGGGGTTGATCGCGGAGCGGAAGGATTTACCGGACGAAAAAAACGGCTGCCGAAGCAGCCGTTTTCGCGGAACGAACCCGATTACTTGGCGGGCGCGGCCAGAGCGGGCATGCCGGGGATCTGGAACATCTGGGTCCAGGCATTCGGGTCGAACGGGTTGAACACCGGAGCGGCGCCGGCGGGAGCGGCGGGCATCGCCGGCATGGCGACGGTGGGCATCGCCGGCAGGGTCGGCATGGTCAGCGCGGGCATGCTGTAGGTGGCGGGATTCATGAAGCCCTTCCACATGTCACCGTAGGAACCCGGGTTCATGGAAGCGCCCAGCCAGCCCATGTACAGGTTGGGGTTCACCGGGGCCATCATGAGCTGCATGGCGCGCGGATCCAGGGGAGACATCGCCCACTTCACGTAAGCGTTGGGGTTCAGGGTGTTCATGAACATCTGCATGACCTTGGGATCCAGCGGCGACATCATCCAGCGCATCAGCTTGCCCGGGTCGGACATCTGGGTCAGCACGGCGGTGTAGAAGTTGGGGTCCATGCCGGCGGCCAGCCACTTCATGTACACGTTCGGGTCGGCGAAGACGGCCACGTTGGTGTAGGCGCCGGGCTGGGTCATGGAGTTCATCATGTTCAGCCAGTTGGCGGGATCCTGCATGTGCAGGCCCATGGTGGTGTAGAAGCCGGGTTCGGTCACGGCGTTCAGCCAGGGCACGAACACCTTGGGATCCTTGAAGGCGGACATGTTCTGGGTCATGTCGGTCATGCGCGCGAGCCAGGCTTCGGGCGTCTGCGGAACCGGCTTGGCGGCGGGCGCGGCGGTCTGGGCGAAGGCAATGGGGGCGGCGCTGACCAGCAGGGCGGCAACGAGGAATTTCACTTTCATTACGATCTCCTTCAAAGGTTGGGCGTTACAGGGGGGTATGGAGTGAACTGCTTGGTGGTACATAGAATATCAAAATATCCTAATTTATATAAGGCCTGGCATAAGCCCCCCTTATGGAGATGATGCGATGTTGCAAATTCGCCAAGCGCTGACGCAACTTCGTCAGTGGGCCAGGCAGTCGGCTCTCCAGAGCGAGGCCGCATGAGCGCGAGCGTCCGCATTGGCGCGGTGGATTGGCGCCATGCCGCTTGGACGGGCGCGTTCTATCCCGACGACATGCCGGAGGAATGGCGGCTTGCCTATTACTCGGGTCAGTACAACTGCGTGTTTTTGCCGGCGCGCGACTGGCGCGCGGCCAATCCCGCCGGGTTGCGGCAATGGTGTGACGAGGTGCACGCCCGCTTCGTGTTTCTGTTGGAGGAGGATGCCGGCACGCTCTCCGACGGCGGCCTGGACGGCAAGACCCGGCTGCTGGCGCGCGGAGATGCGCGCCTGGTCTGGTTCGATGCGCACAGCGATCTGAAACGGCTGGCGGAAGCAATCCGCGCGCGCGCCGAGCACGGTGAACTGTTTCTGCTCAGCCGTGATGCCGATCTGGCGCAGATGGATCGGGTCAACACCCTGCTGGAGCTCATGGGCTACTGATTGCCAGACGAGGGCGTCGCGCAGGCGGGCCGGAAACACAGCGTCCGGCGCGCGCTTAGAGGGGTGGTAAAATGCCGCCGCCAACAAGAACCAATACCGCTTCAGATCATCATTCCGTGTCGGACAACCTCATCGAAATCCGCGACCTTTCCTTTGCCTACAGCGATCGCATGGTGCTCAAGGGCATCCATTTGAGCGCCCGGCGGGGACAGGTCATTGCCATCATGGGCAACTCCGGTTGCGGCAAGACCACGCTGCTGCGGCTCATCGGCGGCGCCATGCGACCGACGCAGGGCCTGCTGCGGGTGGATGGCGTCGACATGGGCGAGGTCGACCAGCGCGGCCTCTACCGGCTGCGCCGGCGCATGGGCATGCTGTTCCAGTTCGGCGCGCTGTTCACCGACATGTCCGTGCTCGACAACGTGGCCTTCCCGTTACGCGAGCACACCGACCTGCCGGAGGAGATGATCCGCGATCTGGCGCTGATGAAGCTGAACGCGGTGGGCCTGCGCGGCGCCCAGGATCTCATGCCCTCCGAGTTGTCGGGCGGCATGGCGCGGCGCGTCGCCCTGGCCCGCTCCATCGCCCTGGATCCGGCCCTCATCCTCTATGACGAGCCCTTCGCCGGCCTCGATCCGATTTCCCTGGGGGTGACCGGCAACCTGATCCGCCGCCTCACCGATACCCTGGGCATGACTTCCGTCGTCGTCACCCACGACGTGCACGAATCGCTGAAGATGGTCGATTACATCTACTTCGTCTCGGAGGGCGTCATCGTCGCCCAGGGCACGCCGGCGGAGATCAAAGCCTCCGAGCTCCCCTATGTGCACCAGTTCGTGCACGGCGAGGAGGATGGTCCGGTTCCGTTTCACTATCCGGCGCCGTCCTACGCCGCCGATCTGGAGTTGTCCGCATGATCAACGGCTTGCTCAACGGGGTGCGCCGCCTCGGCCACCGCGTGGTGGACATGGTCTGGCGCATGGGCGTGTCGACGCGCTTCTTCCTGCTGCTGCTGCTGCATTCCGGCCAGTGCTTCCGTCGCTTCCATCTGATCATCCGGGAGATTTTTTCCACC
>JBBIIR010000201.1:0-4637 GCA_037446455.1 Hydrogenophilales bacterium
CGTTCAGCAGCTTCGCGGCCAGGGCGGAGTCGCCCAGGGCGGTCTGCACGGCCTCGGCCATCTTCGTGTAGTCGTAGGCGTTGTCGCCCAGGGCGCGACCCTCGGCGTAGGCGCGGGCGCGGGCCTTGCCGTAGTCGGCGTCGCTGAGCTCGGTGGCGCAGGTCATGACGATCTCGCGGAACCAGACGAAATCAGTGGCGTTGGCCACGCTCTCGTCGAGCAGCTTGCCCAACCATGCCTTGTCGCCGAGACGGTCCACGCCCAGGATCAGGGACTTGAAGCGGGCGAAGTGGAAGGCGCCTTCCTCGCGCATCTTGCCTTCGGCGACACCCAGCACCTTGCCGGCGTAGGCGGCATCCTCCAGCTCGGCCACGATGCGGTCGGCCAGGGCGATGAACTGCTTGATGGTGGTGCACTTGCCCTCTTCGTTCTGCAGTGCCACGTACTTGGCCTGGTTGGCCTCGCGCTTGGCCAGCTTGGCCTTGACCCGCTCGACGCGGGCGGCGTCGTTGGCGGCATGCTTCTCCACCGCCTCCACCACCTTGCGCATCTCGTCCAGGTTGGCCACGGCCTCCTCGGCCTTGGTCAGCATGTCGGCCACGCCGGCGGCGTCGTTCAGGGAGGCGCGGGCGTCGGCCAGCTGGATCAGCTCGCCGCTGGCGGTGGCGATGGCGCCGCCCTTGGCCAGCACGGCCTTGGTGAACTCGGCGTTGCCGGCGGCGGCGGCCAGCACCTGCATCAGGGCGGTGAAGTCCTTGGCGGATTCCAGGGCCTTGTCGTAGAGGGCGCCGGCGGCGGCCGGGTCGATCTCGTTCATGGCGCCGGACAGGGCGATGAGGTCGGCCGGGCTGCTGTACTTGGCGGCGCCCTCGTTGATGGTTTCCACCGCCTTGGCCCTGTCGCCGCCCTTGGCCAGCAGCTTGGCCAGGCGGGCGAAGTCGGCGGCGCGGCCGGCCTTGGTCTTGATCTTGTCGGCGATCTGGCCGAACAGCTCGGCGTTGTTCAGCTCGGCCACCACGCCGGCCAGGCCGTACAGCTCCTCGGTGGCGGAGACTTCCTTGAGCGCCCCGGCCAGGGCCTTGCCGGCGGCGGCGGCATCCGCCAGAGCCAGCCACTGGCCCATGCCCACCGACACCTTCTCGCCGCCGTCCATGGCGAAGTCGGCGCCCTGGCCCAGCATCTCCTTGGCCTTGCCGGCATCGCCCAGGGCCTGGTAGCCGATGGCCAGGGTGACGAAGTCCTTGGTGAACATGGCGTCGCCGGCCACCTTGTCGAGGGCCTTCTTGGCGTCGGCGTCGCCGGTGAAGGCGGCCGAGGTGAGAATGACCTTGGCATAGGCCATGTCCGCCGGCTCGTCGAAGCACTCGCGGGCGAGGGCGAAGAGATCGGCCGCCTTGGCGGCCGCGGCGACTTTGGGTTCGAGGGTGGAACGGTTGGCCATGGCAATCTCCGGAAATGAGGGAAATCAGAAACTTGCAAAGTTTACAGGCGCGAGAGCCGCGGGGTGTGAGGGGTTTTTTATTGGGGGATAAGGGATTTTTTCACCACGCCCGCCGATGTGGACGTCCGCCGCTCATCGCCCCAAGCCGTCGATAAACATGGTTGCTTTGGGGAAGGGCGTATCCCGTAGATAGGTTTTCACTTCCCGTGCGATGTCCTCGGGTCTTTCCTCTCTTGCGCGGCATCTGACCGCCCAGGCCCGACCGGGATGCAACACATCCCAGCGCGGTCTTTGCCCCTGATGGCGGCCCTTGCCGGGATCGTGGTTGCCGAAGCCGTCCACCAGGCTGTTCCAGACCGGCGCGAAGCGGGCGATGAGCAGGGATTCTCCGAGGGGAATCCAGATGTCCTCGACCACCAGGAAACGGCAGTGGAAATCCGCCAATCCCAGGTTTTCGACCGCGCGGATGCTTTCGGCGTGCTCGGCCAGGCGCTTGTACAAGGCGCGCGTGGGCACGTCCCCGGAGGCGGTCCCGCCGCCCTTGCGGGCGCCCTCTGGAACCGCCTTTCCCACATAGATTGGAGCCTGAAAACGGCCTTCCCGATTGCGCTTGGCGATCTCCTTGTAGGTGGGAAAGTCGCCAACGTAGTAGATGGCGTAGATGCCCGCGCCCTGGAAAGTCTGGATTTCTCCGAGGGACTGTGGCCGGCTTGCCAGCAACGCCTCGGCGACGCTGGCGCCCAGGTTGCGCTTGTCGAGCGGGTTGAAGGGGACGATCTTGCCGCTCATGCAACCGCTCGACGCGCATCCCGTTGTCGGGCCAAGGAGGCCGATTCAGCAAGGATCAAGCGCTCGGCGACCCCCCCCGCGACCAGATGGCCCAAGGCCATGGGCACGGCATTGCCCAGCTGGCGCATGGCCTCGCTCCAGGCCCCGTGCAAAAGGTAGCCATCCGGGAAGGTTTGCAGGCGGGCGGATTCCCGGATGGTGAAGTAGCGGGTGGAACCGTCCGGACGCAACAACATGTTCTCGCCCCCCGGCACGCCGTGGTCACCGGCCTTGAGAGTCTTCGCGGGCAAGTCCAGTGGACTGCCGGTATGGCCGGGATAGGGACGGGCGCCCGGCTGGAAGCGGTGATTGGGAATCGAGTCGGCGGCGGCGGATTCCGGATCGGGCAGATCGAAAAGGGCGTCGCGCACCGTGCGCCAGGGCCGCTCGGCGGGCGGGAACAAGGACTGACGCAGCCGCGCCACCCGGCTCGCCACATTGGCGGGCATCGCCGGACGGTCGCGCGAGGCCACGCCATGGCGCTCCCAGTACTCCCCGCGGATCCATTGATCATGCAACAGACCATCCAGGCCATGGGTGGCTTGGGGGAAGTTCCACTCGATACCCAGGTCCGCGCGGAAACCCACGATGAAGACCCGTTCGCGTCGCTGGGCTATACCGTAATCGGCCGCGTTCACCAGGGTGGGCACCACGTGGTAAGTGAGGTCGCGGCCATGGGCGCGGCCCGAGGCGCGCTCCGCCTGGAGACGCGCGAAGTGGTCGCTCCAGTTTTCCAGCGGACGCCTCGCCACCTCGGGAAACTCGAGTTGCAGCAGAATGTACTGGTAATAGTTGGCGAAGGAGGAACGTGTCAGGCCCTTCACGTTCTCCAGGATGAAGGCCTTGGGACGCAGCCGCCGCACGATTTCCACCGTGGGCGGGAACATGTCGCGATGATCATCGTGAGCGCGGTGTTTGCCGCCCATTGAGAAGGGCTGGCAAGGCGGACCGCCGGCCAGGAGCTCGATGTCCTCGGGAATGGCGTTCCAGTCGAAGGCGCGAACGTCACCTTCGTGAAGGGGCCAGTCGGCTACCAGGGGATGCCCCCGGCGCTGGTTCTCCCGGATGGTGTCGCAGGCCCAGCGATCCCATTCCACCACCGCCAGGGGCTTGAAACCAGCCAGGCTCGCGCCTAGCGCCAGCCCACCGGCGCCGGCATAGAGTTCCACGGCTCTCATGGTTTGATCTCCCTCACGTGTCGAGGAATTGGCGGATTCGCCGGGACAGCTTGTCCATGTCCCGCAACTCGCATTCCCAGACCACCAATATCCGCCATCCCGCTTTCCTGAGAAGTCTCTGATTTTTCAAGTCACGTTCCTGATTTCCCGCCAGCTTGGGCAACCAAAAATCCATTCGCGACTTGGGTAACCGGGTCAGTTCGCAACCCTTGTGACGATGCCAGAAACATCCATGCACGAAAAGCAGTTTTCCCCGTCCGGCAAAGACGAGGTCGGGCGTCCCCGGCAAGCGGGCGTCGTGCAATCGATAGCGGTAACCCATTGAAAAAACGAGGCGACGCACGGCCATCTCCGGCCGGGTGTCCTTGCCCCGCACCCGCGCCATCTGGCGGCCGCGTTGTTCCCGTGTGAGGTTATCCAAACCACTCCTCCGCTCGAAGCCGCGGCGCGTTGCTCGGAGCCATCGCCTCAGAGCACGTAGCGCGCCAGGTCCTCGCTCGCCGCCAGGGCGGACAGGCGGGCATCGACGTAGGCGGCATCGATGTTCCGGGTCTCGCCGCCGCGCTTGTCGGCGTCGAAGGAAAGTTCGTCGAGCAGGCGTTCCATCACCGTGTAGAGACGGCGCGCGCCGATGTTCTCGGTGCGCTCGTTGACCTGCCAGGCGATCTCGGCAAGGCGGCGGATGGCGTCCTCGCTGAACGCCAACTTCACCCCCTCGGTGTCCAACAGGGCCTCGTACTGGCGCGTCAGGCAGGCGTCGGTGCCGGTGAGGATGCGTTCGAAATCGGCCACGGTCAGGCTTTGCAGTTCCACGCGGATGGGGAAGCGGCCCTGCAGTTCGGGGATCAGGTCCGAGGGCTTGGACAGGTGGAAGGCGCCGCTGGCGATGAACAGGATGTGGTCGGTCTTCACCATGCCGAATTTGGTGGACACGGTGGCGCCCTCCACCAGGGGCAGCAGGTCGCGCTGCACGCCCTGGCGCGAGACGTCCGGACCGGCGCCTTCCCTGCCGGCGATCTTGTCGATCTCGTCGAGGAAGACGATGCCGTTGGACTCCACGTTGCGCAGGGCGGCGAGCTTGATCTCCTCCTCGTTGATCAGGCGCCCGGCCTCCTCGTCGGCGAGCTGGCGCATGGCCTCGGCGATCTTCAGCTTGCGTTTCTGCGTGCGCTTGCCGCCCAGGTTCTGGA
>JBBIIR010000202.1:0-4617 GCA_037446455.1 Hydrogenophilales bacterium
ATCGAGTTGTTCGCGCAGGCCGTTGCAGGGCGCCTCGCTCAGCGCGAGGCGGTTGTCCAGCGGCAGGGCCTGCTCGACCTCCAGCGCGGCCCGCACCGCGCCGCCGTCGGCCGCCAGGCGCAGGCCGATGCTGTTGAAGTTGGCCAGCAACGCCGCGGGCGGCGCGTTGTAGGGGCGCAGCGGAGCCTGGTCGAAGGCCGCGGGGTCGATGGCCGGCAGTTCGTAGAAGCGGTCGTCGAGGATCAAATCGCCGCGAATCTCGCGGATGCCGCGCGCGCGCACCTCGCGCAGCAGCGACCAGAAGCGTTCCCGCGTCAGCGCCGGATCGCCGCCGCCGCGCAGGATCAGGTTGCCGACGAGGACGCCGTCGCGGATCTCGCCTTCCACCTCCACCCGCGTGCGGAAGGTGTGGGCCGGGCCGAGCAGTTCCAGGGCGGCCAGGGTGGTGACCAGCTTCATCACCGAGGCGGGGTTTAGGGAACGCGTCTCGCCATGCGCCAGCAGGGGCGCGGGATTGCCGATTTCCGCCACCACCACGCCGATATGGCTGTCCGGAATGCCGGCTTGCCTCAGGGCGCGCGCCACCGGCTCCGGCAATTGCGCTTGCGCCGCGCCCGCCCACAGCAGCGTCGCCAGCCACATCCCGCGCAAAGCCCGCCCGCGCGGGGCCGG
The DNA here is from genome assembly GCA_037446455.1 of Hydrogenophilales bacterium. Classification (GTDB taxonomy): domain Bacteria; phylum Pseudomonadota; class Gammaproteobacteria; order Burkholderiales; family Thiobacillaceae; genus PFJX01. The sequence continues at coordinate 673 of JBBIIR010000202.1, forward strand.
CCGACTCTTGGCCGATTCAGCCGCCGTCACGTCCGCTCAAGTCGTTGACGTACCAGTCCATGGCTTCCACCAGGCCCTCGCGGATGCGATGGCTGGGCGCGTAGCCCAGCAGCCTCCGGGCCTTGGAGATATCCGCCAGGGAATGGCGCACGTCGCCGGCGCGGAAGTCGCGGTAAACGGGCTTGAACCCCTTGAGGTGGGGAAAGCGGGGCTCCAGGGTGGCGCGAATGGCCTCGAACAGCTCGTTCAGGGTGGTGCGGTCGCCCACCGCCACGTTGTAGACCTGGTTCGCCGCGTCCGGGTGCTCGGCGGTGGCGGCCAGCAGGTTGGCCTGCACCGTGTTGGCGATGTAGCAGAAGTCGCGGCTGGTCTCGCCGTCGCCGTTGATGTACACCGGCTCGTTGTGGATCATCGCCGCCGTCCACTTGGGCACCACCGCGGCATAGGCGCCCTCGGGATCCTGATGCGCGCCGAAGATGTTGAAGTAGCGCAGGCCGATGGTCCTGAAGCCATAGGCGCGGGCGAACACCTCGGCGTACTGCTCGTTGACCAGCTTGGTCACCGCGTAGGGCGACAAGGGCTTGCCGATCACGTCCTCCACCTTCGGCAGGCCGGGATGGTCGCCATAGGTGGAACTGGAGGCCGCGTAGACGAAGCGCGCCACCTTCGCGTCGCGCGCCGCCACCAGCATGTTGAGGAAGCCGTCGATGTTGGCGCCGTTGGTGGTGATGGGGTCTTCCAGGGAGCGCGGCACGGAGCCCAGGGCGGCCTGGTGCAGGACGTAGTCCACCCCGGCGCAGGCCTCCCGGCAATCATTCTGCACACGGATATCGCCCTCGATGAAGCGGAAGCGCGCCCATTGCTCCGGCGTCACGGCGGCCTGGATCTGGTGCAGGTTGCGGCGATGGCCGGTGGCGAAGTTGTCCAGGCCCACCACGGTCTGCTCCAGCTTGAGCAGCGTTTCCAGCAGGTTGCAGCCGATGAAGCCGGCGACGCCGGTGATGAGCCAGGTTTTGGGTGCGGCGGGGAGGTGGTCGAGGAGGTCGGTGTAAGCAGTCATGACGGACTTCGGTTAACGTGAAAGTCGCGTCAGCGACTCTTGAAGCTCCCCTCTCCCGCAGGCGGGAGAGGGGCTGGGGGTGAGGGAAACGGGCATGACTTTCATGCTTCGGGGCGTCTTCTCAAAGTCATGTCCGTTAGACCGTCGTTCCCGCGCAGGCGGGAACCCAGGCTTCTGGATGCCCGCCTGCGCGGGCATGACGGCAATGGATTACAAACGCCAGAGCGTGGCGCCCGCGGCACGGATGGCGGCCGGGTCATAGGCGCATTTCACGTCGGTGAACACGCCGCCCTTTTTCATCTTGCCGAGAATATCGCCGAGCGGCATGGCCTTGTACTGCTTGTGGGAGACCGCGGCGACGATGGCGTCGGCGTTGGCCGGCAGCTGGTCCCACGGCGTCAGGCTGATGCCGTATTCGTGCTCCGCCTCGTGGTTCTCGGCGATGGGGTCGTGCACGGCGACGTCGCAGCCGAAGGATTGCAATTCCTTCACCAGGTCGGCCACCTTGGAGTTGCGCAGGTCCGGGCAGTCCTCCTTGAAGGTGAGGCCGAGGACGATGACCTTGGCGCCTTTCACCGAGCTGCCGTTGTTGATCATGCCTTTCACCGTCTGCTGCGCCACCCAGGCCGCCATGCCGTCGTTGATGCGCCGGCCGGCGAGGATGACCTGCGGGTGGTAGCCCAGGGCCTCGGCCTTGTGCGTCAGGTAATAGGGATCGACGCCGATGCAGTGGCCGCCCACCAGACCGGGCCGGAAGGGCAGGAAGTTCCACTTGGTGCCGGCGGCCTGCAGCACTTCCAGGGTGTCGATGCCGATGCGGTCGAAGATCAGGGCCAGCTCGTTCATCAGGGCGATGTTGAGATCGCGCTGGGTGTTCTCGATGACCTTCGCGGCCTCCGCCACCTTGATGCTGCTGGCGCGGTGCACGCCGGCGGTGATGACCGAGGCGTAGAGGTCGCCGACGGTCTTCAGGGTGGCCTCGTCGTCGCCGGACACCACCTTGACGATGCGGGTGATGGTGCGTTCCTTGTCGCCCGGGTTGACCCGCTCCGGCGAGTAACCGACGTGGAAGTCGCGCATCCACTTCATGCCGGAGTGCTTTTCCAGGAGGGGAATACAGACTTCTTCCGTGGCGCCGGGGTAGACGGTGGACTCGTAGACCACGATGGCGCCCTTCTTCATGTGCTTGCCGACGGTGGTGGAAGAACCCACCAGCGGCGAGAAGTCGGGAATGTGCGCCGCGTCCACCGGGGTGGGCACGGCGACGATGATGACGTCGGCCTTGCCGATGCTGGCGGGGTCGGTGCTCACCGTCAGCCGGGTCGCCGCCTTCAGGTCTTCCGTGCCGACCTCGCCGGTGGGGTCGCAGTAGTTCTTGTAGTGGGCGATCTTGGCTTCCGACAGGTCGTAGCCGATGGTTTCAAACTTCTTGCCGAATTCGACGGCGAGGGGCAGGCCGACGTAGCCCAGGCCCACAACAGCGACAATGGTCATGATGACTCCCGAAAAAAAGCGCTGACATTCTAAAAGGAAAGCCCGTGGCATGATGCGGGCAAACGGAGACCACCATGCCCCAGCAACTTACGACCCTGCTGTTATCGGCCGCCCTCGGTCTTTTATTGAGCGCTCCTTCCGCCCGCGCCGACATCGTCGAGCTCTTGCCGCGCGTCAAGCCGGCAGTGGTGGGCGTGGGCAGCTTCCATCCCCTGCAGAGTCCGCGCATCAAGCTCATGGGCACCGGCTTCGCCGTCGCCGACGGACGTCACGTGGTCACCAACGCGCACGTGCCGCCCGCCACGGTGGCAAGCGAGAAGGGCGAGTCCCTCGCCGTCTTCCTGCGCGAAGGCGAGGGGGTGGCGGTGCGCAAGGCGGAACGGGTCGCCAGCGACCCCGAGCGCGACCTGGCCCTGTTGCGCATCGAGGGCGCCCCCCTGCCCACCCTGCGCCTGGGCGACGCGGCGCGCGCCCGCGAGGGCCAGCTCTATTACTTCACCGGTTACCCCATCGGCGCCGTGCTCGGCCTGCATCCCGCCACCCATCGCGCGGGACTCGCCGCCATCGCCCCCGTCTTCAGCCAGCCGGCATCGGTAAAAAACCTGACGCCCAAACTGATCCGCCGCGCCGAGGACAGCTTCACCATCTTCCAGCTCGACGCCACCGCCTACCCCGGCAACAGCGGCAGCCCCCTCTACGACGGCACCAGCGGCGAGGTGATCGCCGTCATCAACTCGGTATTCGTCAAGGGCGCCAAGGAAAATGTGCTGCGCGACCCCAGCGGCATCACCTACGCCATTCCGGTGCAATACGTGAAAGCCCTGCTCGAGCGGGCCGGGGTGGCCGCCGACGGGCGCGGCAGGTAGGCGTGTTCCCCCTGCCGCTCACCCTCACCGTCGCGCCTTCGCGCCGGTTGCGGGCGGGCATGGCGCTGCTGCACCTGCTCGCGGGCGCCGCCCTGTGGCTGGCGGCGCTGCCCATTCCCGTCCAGGTCGCCGGCACGTTGCTGCTGCTCCTCAGCCTGGCCGCCCAGTCCCGCCCGGCCATCGCAACAACCCTGCGCGGCAAGGCCGACGGCCTCCTGGAAATCCGCCAGGACGAATCCTGGCGGACCGCGGAGATGCTGCGTGTGGCGCTGCGCACGCCCGCCCTCACCCTGCTGCGCTACCGCCTCGCCGGCGACCGTCGCGACCGTCGTCTGCTGGTCCTGCCCGACAGCCTGCCGGCCGAGGATGCGCGGCGATTCAGGGTGTGGCTGGGCTGGCTGGCCAAGGATGCGGGTCGTGCGCCGGAAACGGATGGGGATGCGGGGCACCGGACCTGAAGCGGACACCGCTCACCCCCGCTATCCATATCCGACCAATCATTGCGCGGCAGCCCTTGCCGCACCT
>JBBIIR010000203.1:0-4565 GCA_037446455.1 Hydrogenophilales bacterium
GCGCCCCGAGGAAATCCGCGCCACCAGCCACCGCCACCGCAGCCCGTTGCTGATCCGCTGCATGCAGGACCATCTCGCCGGCCGCGCCTATCCGCTGGATGTGCTGACCGATTTCACGGACGAGGCATGATCCCCGCTTGCCCGTCATTCCGGCGCAGGCCGGAATCCAGCCTGTGAGCCGCATTGTCGTCGGCCTCTCCGGCGGCGTCGATTCCGCCGTCACCGCCTGGCTGCTGAAGCAGCAGGGCCACGAGGTGGTGGGCGTGTTCATGAAGAACTGGGAGGCGGACGACCTGGAAGAGGACTGCCCCATCCGCCAGGATTTCCGCGACGTGCTGGCCATCGCCGACGTGCTCGGCATCGAGGTGGAACTGGTCAACTTCAGCCAGGCATACCAGGACCGGGTGTTCGCCTACTTCCTCGCCGAATACCAGGCCGGCCGCACCCCCAACCCGGACGTGCTGTGCAACGCCGAGATCAAGTTCAAGGCTTTCCTGGAGCATGCCCTCAGCCTGGGCGCCGACCACATCGCCACCGGCCACTACGCCCGCCTGCGGGGGGAATACCCCAACCGCCGCCTGCTCAAGGGCCTGGACCCCAACAAGGACCAGAGCTACTTCCTCTACCGCCTCAACCAGCGCCAGGTCGAAAAAGCCCTGTTCCCCATCGGCCACCTGCCCAAGCCGCGGGTACGCGAACTCGCCCGCCAGGCGGGCCTGCCGGTGGCGGAAAAGAAGGACAGCACCGGTATCTGCTTCATCGGCGAGCGGCCGTTCCGGGAATTCCTGCAACGCTACCTGCCCACCCAACCCGGCGACATGCTCACCCCCGAAGGCCGCGTGGTCGGCCGCCACCAGGGCCTCATGTACTACACCCTGGGCCAGCGCCAGGGCTTAGGGATAGGCGGCGTGAAAGGGGCGGAGGAGGGCGCGCCCTGGTTCGTCGCCGGCAAGGACCTGGCCAACAACCGGCTCATCGTCGTGCAGGGCCACGATCATCCCTTGCTGCGGTCCCCCACCCTGGCAGCGGCTGATTTGAGTTGGCTGGGGGAACCTCCCCAGCCCGGCGGCCGCTACGCCGCCAAGACCCGCTACCGCCAGCAGGACGCGGCCTGCACGGTGCAAGTCATCGAGGACAACCGCCTGGCGTTGCGCTTCGATGAGGACCAGTGGGCGGTCACGCCGGGCCAGTCGGTGGTGGTGTACGAGGGGGAGAACTGCCTGGGGGGCGGGGTGATCCTGGGTACGGAGTGACTGCCCGGACGCCGCTACTCGAACTCCATCGCCCGGAACACCCGGCCGGCGTTGAGGCGGGCGAGTTCGTCGGCGGTATGCAGGTGCTGGTAGTCGGACTGGTCGACGCGCACGGCTTCCTCCAGCCCGCCGCCGCGCCGCAGCACCTCGGCGATGCGGGCGCGCAGGTCGATGAGGTAATCCCGCGTCCAGCGCCGCACGGTGGCCATGTCGGTGGGGCCGCCGTGGCCGGGAATGACGATCTCGGCGCCGAGGGCCTCGAACCGGTCCCAGACGGCGAGCCAGCGCGCGGTATCGGTGTCCTCGAACACCGGCAGCATGCGCACGTGGAAAGCGGTGTCGCCGGCGATGACCAGCTTCTTCTCCGGCAGCCAGACCATGGTGTCGCCGTGGTGGTGGGCGTTGCCCAGGTGCAGGACCTCGATCTTCATCCCGCCCATGGACAGGTCCAGGCGTTCCTCGTAGACGATGTCCGGCTGCGCCAGCTCGGTGCGGAAGGCTTTGTCGCGGGCGCGGCGGCGCATGCTCTCCAGGATTTCGTGGCCGTTTTTCTCGATGTGGGCGGCGGTATCGCGGTGGGCGACGATCTTCGCGCCCTGCGCCTGCCAGTAGTGCATGCCCAGCATGGCGTGGCCCTGGCCGTTTTCCAGGACGACGTACTTCACCGGTTGGTCGGTGCGCTTGCGGATCTCGTCGTGCAGGCTGGCGGCCAGCAACCAGTTGTCGCCGGCGTTGACCACCACTACGCCCGCCTCGGTGACGATGAAGGAGAGGTTGTTGTTGTGGCCGCCGTTTTCATAGGTGCCGGGGGCGGTGGCGCCGATGGCCGACCAGACGCCGGGCGCCACCTCCCGCGGCAGGGCGTAGAGCGGCGACTGCGGCGCCCGGTCCGGGTAGCGCACGGCGTGGCCGCGCTCGCGCCAGGTGAAATAGCCGTCGGCCAGGTTGTACACCTCGCGGTATCCCATGCGCAGGAGGGTGTCGGCCGCCAGCGGGCTGCGCTGGTTGACGCCGCAGTAGACGACGATGGGCGTGGCCTTGTCCGGCGCCAGGCTTTCGATCTGGAATTCCAGCCAGCCGCGCGTGAGGTTGATAAAGCGCGCCGCCTCGATGTGGCCGCCGAGTTGGTTGAGCTCCGCCGGGGTGCGCACGTCGATCACCACCGTTTCCGGCCGTTGCGCCAGCATGGCCTGGAGTTGCGCGGCATCCAGGTTGACGATGCGGCGCTTGACCTCGTCCAGCAGGACCTGGGCGTGGGCGCTCAGGGGTGGCGCCGCGGGCACCATGAAGGCCCCGCCCTGGGGCGCGCGCCAGACGGTCTGGGCCGCCGCCGGCAGGCAGGCGCCGAGGGCCATGCCGAGGGCGAGGCCGGCAAGGCGGCGATGAAGGGGCTGCTGGGGCATGGCGGGTACTCCGGTCTCGAACCGGAGCGCAGTGTAGCGACGCGGCGGGCGGTCTCCCATGGTTCAAAAACACCGACGGGCGCAAGCAAGGCCGAACCTCGTAAGCAATTCCCCCGCGTGAATGTGAAAGGGCGAGCGGATCGCTGGGGGAGAGCGGGGTTGAACGTCAAGGGAATGGGCCGCTCATGCATACGCGCATTGTCTAAAATGACACTCCGGTCCAGCTCGTTCCGGGCCGACCGATACATAACTTTAGAGAAGGAGACTCGCCATGAAACACCCATCCGTGTTCACCCTCGCCGCATCGATGGCTCTTGCCTCCCCCGCCTGGGCCGCCAAACCCGTATGGCCGGACGTGGTCGTGCAACTGCACGGCGCCGGCAAGGCCTACATCGTCGACACCAGGAGCGACGCGGTACTCGCCGCGCTGGATACCTGCGCCGGCGGCACGCTGGGTTCCAGCACGCCGGACGCGAAAAAGCTGTACGTGAGTTGCGCCGGCGAGGGCCAGAAGGACGTGGTGGTGCTGGATCTCGCCAGCCGGAGCGTGGTCAAGCGCCTGGAGACCGGCAACCGGCCCAAGCACGGTCTGGTCAGCCCGAACGGCAAGCTGGTCGGCGTCGACCATTGGGGCCTGTCCGACGGCAAATTGCGCGTCGCATTCATCGACGCGGGCGGCGACACCATCGTGAAGAGCCTGGACATCGATGTGGCGGGTCAAGCCAAGGGCGTCACCTCGATGCACAACGCCTGGAGCAACGATTCACGCTATTTTTTCACCATGGACCGGGTCGACAATCGCCTGGTGGTGGTCGACACGCGCGACTTCAACGTGCGTGCCCTAACCGCCCCGAGCGCGCCGCACTATCCCGTGGTCAGCCCGGACGGCAAGGAGTTGTGGCTGGTGCACGAGGGCAACGTCACCCCCGGCTTCCTCGGTGCGCGCGGCATGCAGGTGATCATGGGGCGCCAGCCGGACGGCAGCATTCCGCCGGGCGTGGTGGTCTACGACCTGAGCAAGCCGGACCTGTCCGAGCTCGCGCGCCTGGACATGCCGTTGGTCGGCGAGGAGGTGGTGGAGGCCCACCACGGCAACTTCACCCAGGACGGCAAGTACTTCATGCTGCTCAACCGCGGCCCCGGCAAGGACAGCCGCGGACGCGAGGTGGCCTTCTACGACGCCAAGACCAAGCAGCTCGTGCATCGCCTGACCACGGCCAGCAACGGCATCGGCCACACCTACAACAGCCCGGACGGCAAGTTCGCGGTGGTCACCAACTACGGCAACAACGTCATCACCATCCTCGACGTCAAGGACATGAAGCCGGTCAAGGATCTGGTGATCGGCAAGGGCCGCATGGGCCACGTCGCGTTCACCAAGGACGGCAAGTGGGGCTATGTCTCCAATGCCGGCGACGGCAATCTGTGGAAGCTCGACATGACCAAACTGGCCGTGGCGAAAGAAATCGTCACCGGCGCCGGCAAGGCCGGCGCCGGCCAGGCGCTCAACGTCTGGACCAACGTGTTCGAGGAACTGCCGCGCTGAGCCGCGACCGGCGCGGCGACGCGCCGGTCCTCGGCAGCACGCGTAGGGCGGATGAGACGAAGGCCTTATCCACCGAATGGAATGCGGCAGAAGGCGCTGCGCTTTTCCGCCCTTCATCCGGATTCTCTGGCGGTCCCCTTTGGCCGAGTTGCTGAAGTAGCTCGTCAGGCCGGATTACAGCGGTCGCCTGGCTGGCTCAAGATGGTGTGGGGCGTCACAGACGGGGAAAATCGGTTTGTGCTCTGATTGAACGCCCTTCAGCCCAGGCCGCGGCCAGCTTCCCGCACGAACGGCAACCGGCCCCATGACTCATTTCTAAACAACGCAGGCTAACACTATGAACAGACGTGACTTTATTTGGAC
>JBBIIR010000204.1:0-4561 GCA_037446455.1 Hydrogenophilales bacterium
TCCACCCCCCGCGGGGGGTGGACGCCGTTGTCCAAGTACATCCGATAAGGAGCGACATGGCCGACGCGCCTTTGCGCCGGTCAGGCTGTGTTTAGCAACCTCCGTGCCAGCTCCGATGAGATGCCGTCAAGCCTTGATTTCACTGGGGTTTCTGGGTGGCCGCGGCATTCGCGGGCAAGCTGGCTGGCACCGCTTGCACCGTCAACGGGCGCAAAAAACCGGGAATTCTCCATTTCCGGGCACGCCGGGAGCGGCCCTACTGCCAGGCGTAATCGTCCAGCACCTCGCGCAGCTCCACGCGCCAGGCCTTGAGCAGGCGCTGCGCGGGCTCCTCGGGAAAATCCCGCAGCCACGGCTCGAAATCGTCGGTCATGACGGTGACCATGCCGTCCGCCTCGACCAGGGTCAGACGCAGCGGCAACAGGTTGAGCAGCAGCGGATCGGCCGCCTCCGCCCAGCGCACGGCGGTCTCGCTGCCGATGAACAGGACGCGCACGTGGGGGTTGCCGAAGCCCCGCTTCTGCAGGGCGGTATCGATGGGCTGATCCTTCACCAGCACCATGTCATGGTTGGCGGCGGCCAGGGTGATGTCTTCCACGGCCTGCAGCATGGTAGCCGGCTTGCTCGCCGTCAGCGGTTCGGCGCCCGCCACCGGCGCCAGCAGGCAGGCGGCGAGGAAAAGCAGGCCGGCGCCCCTCACAGCGTCACCTCGTCGAGGATGGACAGGAAATCCCGCTTCAGCGCCTCGGCCTCCGGCCACAGCGCGGGATTGCCGATGCCGAGCGCGATCCAGGCCGGATTCACCGCCATCAGGTCCACCCCGGTGGGGGTTTCGACCAGGGTGATGCGGTAGGGAATCCATTGCGCGGCGCGCGGATCCAGGCGCAGCGCGCGGTCCATCTTCTCCATGTTGCAGAAGTAGAACAGGCGCACCGAACGCACCTCCTGGCCATAGGGCACCAGACGGCTGTCTATGGCCTGCTGCCGCACGTAGCTGTAGTTGTGCCCCGCCGCCGCCCGATGCAGCGCGACCAGGGTCTGGTTGATGTCGCGCCCCTCGACGGTGACGGTGAGTATGGGCGGCTCGGCCGCGGCCGCCGTTCCGGCGGCGAGTCCGGCGGCCAGCGCGAGTCCGCGCAGGAAGCGGATGAACATGCAAACTCCTGACCGTATCGTTTCGTTTCTCATGGGGAACCATGCTCCCACACGCGCATTACGGCAAATTCAGGTCTTTTATGTCGGAGGGAATCCGCGCGCGTGTCGATGCGCGCCCGCCACAGCGCCGCTTCAGGTCGACTCCATGAGCCGCCGCGCCACGTCCGCCAGGCGCAGCCGCCGCGCCATGGCCTCGCGGCGCAGGGCCTGGTAGGCGGCCTCCTCGGACAGCTTGTGCGCCTTCATGAGGCGGCGCTTGGCCTGCTCGACGAGCTTGTGCTCCCGCAGTTCCTGGCGCGCCCGCAGCACGTCGTCGCGCAGCGCCTGCCAGGCTTCGAAGCGCACGCGCGCCAGTTGCAGCAGGGGTTGCAGACGTTCCGTATGCAGGCCGTCCACCACGTAGCAGGCGACGCCGGCCGCCACCGCCGAACGCATGGTCTCGCTGGAACCGTCCTGGCTGAACATGACGATCGGGCGGGGACTGGATTCGCTCATCAGGCAGACCTGCTCCAGGGTATCGCGGCTCGGCGAATCCAGATCCAGGATGACGGCGTCGGGCTCCACCTCGGCCACCCAGCGCGGCAGATCGATGGCCCGGTCCAGGCGGCCGACGAGATGGTGGCCGGGATGCGCCTCGGCGAGGGCGCTCATGAGATCGTCCAGGCGCCGGCGCGACGGGCCGATGACCAGGATTTTCAGCGCTGTTTCTGCGGAGATCGCGGGGTTCATGATGTGTCGATCATAGCGCCGCCGCCAGCAGGGCCTTGATTTCCGGCACGCAGGAGCCGCAATTGCCGCCGGCCTTGAGGCGCAGGCCCAGGGCTTCCAGCGAATCCGCGCCCTCGGCGATGGCCCGCCGCAGGGCCTTCTCGCCCACACCGAAACAGGCGCAGACGATGGCGCCGTCGTCGGCCGCTGTCGCCGGACGGCCGGCCAGCAAAGAGATGCGTTCCTCGCGCTCGAGACCCGCCTTCGTGAACAGCTCCTCCAGCCAGTGGCGGGGCGGCAGCGCGGCGGCGGCGGCATCGAAGAAGCAGGCCATTTCCAGGCGGCCGTCCCGCAGCAGGGCGGCGCGGTAGCGGCCGGCGGCCGGATCGCGCAACTCGATCCAGTCCCCCGCCGCGCCGAAGCGGTCGCGCAGCGTTTCCGGCCATGGCATGGACGTTTCCATGCCGGCCAGTTCGAGGCGCCAGCAGGCCTTGGCGCGGACCCGCGTCCAGTAGCCCGAGTCGGGCGCGGCCAGCGGCGTCCGGCTGAGGACGAAACCATGCCAGGCGGCCGCGTAGGCTTCCAGCGCCACCGGGGTCTGCTTGAACTCCGGCTGGCCGGAAACGGCGTCGGTGATGGCATGCACCAGCACGCCCACCCGGCCGCGGGCGCTGAAGCGGTGGTTCCAGTGGATGGGCGCGAAGACCTGGCCCGGCGCCTGATCCGGGCTTTCCACCACCCGCGCCAGCAGTTCGCCATGTTCGTTGCTGACCCGCGCCAGAGCGCCCGCGCGCAAGCCCAAGCGGGCCAGATCGGCGGGATGCGCGGCGACGAAAGGCTCGTCGATGTGGGCCAGCAGGCGGGCGGCCTTGCCGGTGCGGGTCATGCTGTGCCACTGGTCGCGGATGCGGCCGGTGTTCAGCACAAGGGGCCGCTCCCCGTCCGGCGGGCGCGCCGGTCCGCGCGGCGGGGCGGCGAGCATGCGCGCCTTGCCGGAAGGCGTGAAGAAACGGCCGTCGGCGAACAGGCGTGCGGTCCCCGTCCGCCCCCGGACCGGCCATTGCACCGGTTGCAGGGCGTCGTAGGCCGCAGCAAATTGTGCTGGCTGTCCCTCTCCCCCGGCCCCTCCCCCGCTTGCGGGGGAGGGGAGAAGGGCGCTGATGTCGAAGTCCCGCCTTGCCCCTCTCCCGCAAGCGGGGGAGGGGTTGGGGAGGGGGGTGTTTTCAAACCCCGACAAGGCCGCATGCTCGCGGAAGATGGCCGCCGGCCCGGCATAGTCGAAGGCCGCGCCGTAGCCCATGCGCTTCGCCACCTCGGCGACGATCCACCAGTCCGGCCGCGCCTCGCCGGGCGGGGTCAGGAAGGCGCGCTGGCGGGAAACGCGCCGCTCCGAGTTGCTGACGGTGCCGTCCTTCTCGCCCCAGGCGGCGGCGGGCAGCCGCACGTGGGCCAGGGCGGCGGTGTCGGTGTCGGCGGTGACGTCGGAGACCACCACGAACTCGCAGGCGCCGATGGCCGCCTGCACCGCGTCCGCCTCCGGCATGCTCACCACCGGGTTGGTGGCCATGATCCACAGGGCCTTGATGCGGCCCGCGCCCACCGCCTCGAACAGGTCCACCGCCTTCAGGCCCGGGGCGCGGGCCAGATTCGGCGCGTTCCAGAAACGACCCACCCGGTCCAGGGCCTCCGCGTCGAAATCCATGTGGGCGGCGAGCTGATTGGCCAGGCCGCCCACCTCGCGCCCGCCCATGGCGTTGGGCTGGCCGGTGAGGGAAAAGGGGGTTGCGCCGGGCCGGCCGATGCGGCCGGTGGCGAGATGCACGTTGAGGATGGCGTTGACCTTGTCGACGCCCGAGGAGGACTGGTTGATGCCCTGCGAGAAGGCCGTCACCGTGCGCGGCGTGGTCGCGAACAGGCGGAAGAATTCCGCCACGTCCGCTTCGTCGAGGCCGCATTCACGGGCCACGCGCGGGATGGAGAGGTCGCGCACCGCGGCGAAGGCGGCGCCGAAGCCTTCCACGTGCGCCTCCAGCCAGGCCCAGTCGACCGTGTCCTCGCGCTTGAGATGGTTGAGCAGGCCATGAAACAGCCAGGCGTCGGCGCCGGGCCGGATGGCCAGATGCAGGTCGGCCAGGTCGGCGGTGGCGGTGCGGCGCGGGTCCACCAGCACCACCCGCATGCCCGGCCGCGCCGCCTTCGCCGCCGCCAGGCGCTGGTACAGCACCGGATGGGTCCAGGCGGCATTGGAGCCCACCAGCACCACCAGGTCGGCCAGTTCCAGATCCTCGTAGCAGCCGGGTACCGTATCCGTTCCGAAGGCACGCTTGTGGCCCGCCACCGCCGAGGACATGCAGAGCCGGGAATTGGTATCGATGTTGGCGGCGCCGATGTAGCCCTTCATCAGCTTGTTGGCGACGTAGTAGTCCTCGGTGAGCAACTGGCCGGAGACGTAGAAGGCCACCGCCTCCGGACCATGTTCGGCGATGACCTGGCGGAAGCGGCCGGCCACCGTGTCCAGGGCTTCGTCCCAACCGGCGCGTTCACCGTGGATCTCCGGGTACAACAGCCGGTCCTCCAGGCTCAGCGTTTCGCCGAGGGCGGCGCCCTTGGAGCACAGGCGGCCCCGGTTGGCCGGGTGCTCCGGATCGCCGCGCACGCTGAAGGCGTCGCCCTCGCGGCTCACCAGCACGCCGCAGCC
>JBBIIR010000205.1:0-4560 GCA_037446455.1 Hydrogenophilales bacterium
CCAGATTTTCGTCATTCCAGTCCTGGCGGGCCATGACGTTGACCTGCGGCAGCTTGGCGCCGCGCGCGGCCAGTGTCGCGGCCTGCGCCGCCTCGACCTGGGCGCGCAAGGCGCGCAGGCCGGGATGCGTGGCCAGGGCCTGCTCGCGCAACGACTCCAGGCCCCCCTCCGGCAGCTTGAGCCGCGCTTCATCGCCCACCTCGACCGTCTCGGCGAGACCGCGGCCCATGAGCAGCTTCAGGCGATCCAGGGCGGTGGCCTCATGGCGCCGGGCTTCGCTGACGCGCAGCCGGGCGTTCTCCAGATTCACCCGCGCCGACAACACATCGCTGCGCACCGCCATGCCCTGCTTGTGCAGATTGCCGGCGGCGCGCGCGTATTCGGTCGCGGCCGTCTGCGCCTTTTCGCTGACGCGCAGGTTGGCGCGGGCCAGATGCACGCCCTGATAGGCCTCCAGCACGTCCAGCAACACGTTCTGCCGCGCCGCCAGATCGCCGTCGCGGGCAGCGCGGGCGTAGGCGCGGGCCTCATCCCGGCGGGCGCTGATCTGGCCGCCGCTATAGACGGGAGCGGTGACCTCGACACGGCTATTGAAATTGCTTATTGATGAAGGGTCGTTCAGCGTCGCCGGATTGAAATCCGACGCCTTGATCCGTTCCTGCCCCAGCCTCAGGCCAAAAGCGGCGAGGGGGTCGTTGGTATGGGTGGCATTGAGGGAAACGGTGACGCGCGGCAGACGCGAGCCGTCGACCTGGCGTGTTCCCGCCTCGGCCTGCGCCACCCGCGCCTGGCTGGCCGCCATGTCCGGGTTACCGGTTAACGCGGCCTCCGCCGCCTGGCGCAAAGTCAGGGTTTCCGCCACTGCCACGTTCCAGGCCAGGGCCAGGGCGACGGGGAGCATGTTGCCGGTCGATCGTGCTATCCACATGTCACACCTCTTGCATGCCGCCCTGCCAGGCGGGCACCGAAGTATTAGAGGACGCTAATATTACAGATTAAATTTGCTTATGGCAAGATAAGTGCAGACCCCTATTGTACGACTCAGCCGCTGTGAGATTCATGCAACGGCGGAAGTGGCGAAGGCGGCATCGCCTCGCGGCCATTCGCGGGGGCCGATGGACTTGCCCGGCACGCCTTGTGCGCGCCGGAGGGATACAGGACTTACTTGGCGAAAGCGCAGAAAACGTCGCGCATCATGCCTATGAGTTGCAGGGTGCGGGCGTCGCCCACGCGGTAATAGACACGGTTCGCGTCCTTGCGCGTACGCAGCACCCCCTTGTCGCGCAGGATGGCGAGGTGCTGTGAGATGTTGCTCTGGGAGGTGCCGACATTCTCGACGATGTCCTGCACGCTCACCTCCTTGTCCCCGAGCACGCAGAGGATCTTCAGCCGCAGGGGGTGCGACATGGCCTTCAGTGCCCGCGACGCCTGCTCGATGTGTTCGTCCTTGTCGATGAGTTCAATGGACTCTGTCATGCTGTCTCCGTACTGCCAGATAATGTTGTGCCAGTGGCCGGCGGCCGGGCGCCTTGCGCCACGATCCGCTCGTGCCAGTATACTCCTCCAGTATTCAAATATACTAAAATACGGGGCGCAATTTACGTCCTGAATAAAGATAAAATAGACCGATGCCGAATCATCCCGCCGTCAAGCCCGTTCTGCTCCTCATTCTGGACGGCTTCGGCTGCCGCGAGGCCGACCACCACAACGCCATCGCCCTGGCCCGCAAGCCGAACTGGGATCGGCTGTGGAACACCTATCCGCATACCCTGATCCAGGCCTCGGAAGCGGCGGTCGGCCTGCCCGCCGGACAAATGGGCAACTCCGAGGTGGGACACCTCAACATCGGCGCGGGTCGCGTGGTGTACCAGGAATTCACGCGCATCGACCGCGCCATCCAGGAAGGTCATTTCGCCGGCAACATGACGCTGCTGGACGTCATCGATCAGGTCAAGCGGCGCGATTCCACCCTGCACCTGTTCGGCCTGTTGTCCGACGGCGGCGTGCACAGCCATGAGAACCACATTCACGCCATGCTCGGCATGGCGGCGCAGGCCGGTCTGCGCAATGTGTACGTGCACGCCTTCCTGGACGGCCGCGACACGCCGCCGAAAAGCGCCGAAGCTTACCTGCGCTGTTTGCAGGACAAGGTCGACGGCCTCGGCGTGGGCCGTATCGCCTCCATCGTCGGCCGCTACTACGCCATGGATCGCGACCGCCGCTGGCCGCGGGTCAAGCTCGCCTATGATCTGTTGACCCTGGGCCGCGCCGAATTCAGCGCGCCTTCCGCCAATCTGGGCCTGGAAATGGCCTATGCCCGCGGCGAGACCGACGAGTTCGTCAAACCCACCGTCATCACGCCGGCCGGCGAGGCGCCCCCGCGCATGCGCGACGGCGACGCCGTGGTGTTCATGAACTTCCGTTCCGACCGCGCGCGCCAGCTCACGCGCGCCTTTACCGCAGCCGACTTCGCCGAGTTCGAGCGGGAATACGTGCCGCAACTCTGTCGCTACTGCACGCTCACCAGCTACAGCGAGGAATTCGACCTGCCGGTGGCCTTCCCGCCGGACCGGGTGCGCAACGGCTTCGGCGAGTACATCGCCAACCTCGGCCTGCGCCAGTTGCGCATCGCCGAAACCGAGAAATACCCGCACGTCACCTATTTCTTCAACGGCGGCGAGGAAACCGTCTATCCGGGCGAAGACCGCATCATGGTGAAGTCGCCGCCGGTCGCCACCTATGACCTGAAGCCGGAAATGAGCGCCTTCGAGGTTACCGACAAGCTGGTCGAGGCCATACTCAGCCGTAAATACGACGCCATCATCTGCAACTTCGCCAATACCGACATGGTCGGCCACACCGGCATCCTGCAGGCCGCCATCCAGGCGGTGGAAGCGGTGGACGCCTGCATCGGCCGGGTGGTCGAGGCCATGCAGTCGACGGGCGGCGAAGTGCTGATCACCGCCGACCATGGCAATGCGGAAACCATGCTGGATCCGCTCACCAAGCAGCCCCACACGGCGCACACCACCAATCTGGTGCCCTTCGTCTACATCGGCCGCGCCGCCGACATGCAGGACAGCGGCGCCCTGGAAGACATCGCCCCCACCCTGCTGAGGATGATGGGCCTGCCACAGCCGCCGGAAATGAGCGGCCACCCGCTCATCCACTTCAGGCATACGCCGGACTGACCGGTCCGGCCGTCCCCGTGCGCGCGCTGCTGGTTTCGCTGATGGCCCTGTTCGCGTCGACGGCGGCGGCCTCCCCGGACGGCGGCAAACAGCAGGAGCTGAAGGAACTGCGCGGCCGCATTCAGGCCTTGCAGGAAGAACTGGAACAGGCCCGCGAGGACCGTTCCGAGGTCTCCGACGCGCTGAAGAAATCCGAACGGCGCATCTCCGACGTAAACCGTGGCCTGCGCGATCTCGAACAGCGCAAGCGCAAGCTATCGCGCGACCTTGGCCAACTCAACGCCGATACCCGCGCAACCCAGGGCGAGATCGCCGAGCAGCAGAAACGCCTCGCCGAACTCCTGCGCGAACGCTACATGCGGGGTGGCGGCGACGCCATGAAACTCTTGCTGAACGGCCAGAATCCGTCCGAGGTGGCGCGCAATCTCGAGTATTACGGCTATATCGGACGGGCGCGGGCGGATCTCATCCGCGCGCATCGCGAGTCCCTGGCCCGCCTGCGCGGCCTGCACGAGAAAACCCGGCAGCAGAACGATGACCTGACGCGGGTGCGGCAGGACAAGGTGGCGCAACGCAAGACCCTGGAGGCGGAAAAGGGCGAGCGCCAGCAGGTGCTCTACAAACTCTCCGAGCAGATTCGCAAGCAGCGCAGGGAAATCGACACCCTGGCGCGCGACGAAAAACGACTGGCCACCCTCATCGCCCGGCTGGCGAAAATCACGCCCGCCCGCCCGGCCGCCGGCAAGCCCGGCCAAAAGGTGGAACGCGTCGCGGATGCGAGTCTCGCCGGCCTCGATTTCGCGCGCCTGCGCGGCAGGCTGGCCTTGCCCGTGGCCGGGGAAATCCGGCACAAGTTCGGGCAGGGCCGCGAGGGCGGCGGCCCCGCCTGGAAAGGCCTGTTCATCCGCGCGCGCCAAGGCCAGGAGGTGCGCGCCGTGGGCAGCGGCCAGGTCGCCTTCGCCGACTGGCTGCGCGGCTTCGGCAACCTGCTCATCGTCGATCATGGCGCCGGTTACCTCAGCCTATACAGCAATAATGAAAGCTTGTATAAACAGCCGGGTGAGTCCGTGCGCGCGGGCGACGTGGTGGCCGCGGTGGGCGCCACGGGGGGTCAGGATGAACCCGGCCTCTATTTCGAACTGCGCCACCAGGGCAAACCTTTCGACCCACTCACCTGGGTCCGTTGAACTCGGAGCGATCCGCGGCATCTAGAGGCGGTATGACAAGCAAATTCAAACAAATCGGTCTGGTCGTGATCGGCATCCTGCTGGGCGCCGGGCTGACCCTGAACTATTCGGCGGTCGCCAACCGCGAGCCGCAGCCGCTGCCCTTCGAGGATCTGCGCGCATTCAGCGAGATCTTCGGCAAG
>JBBIIR010000206.1:0-4553 GCA_037446455.1 Hydrogenophilales bacterium
GGCATTCTTCTCGAAGCCGATGGCCCAGGCCAGCAGCGTGCTCAGCACCACGGCGATGAGCACGCCGGGCAGCTTGGGCGCGTATTTCTTCAGGGCCCACATCAGCAGCATGGCCCCCACGCCCATGGCCAGGGTGGGCAGGTGCGTATCACCGACCTGCCTGAACACGCCGACGATGTCGTTCATGAACGACTCGGTGCGCGGCATCGATACCCCGAGCAGCTTCGACAACTGCGACAGGGCGATGATGATGGCGGCGGCGTTGGTGAAGCCGACGATGACCGGGTGTGACAGGAAGTTGACGATGGCGCCCAGCTTGAACACGCCCAGGGCGAGTTGAATCAGGCCAACCAGCAAGGTCAGCATGATGGCCAGGGCGATGAACTCATCGCTGCCGGGCGCCGCCAGGGTGGCCAGGGCGGAGGCGGTCAGCAGGGACACCACCGCGACGGGGCCCGTGGCCAGCTGATTGGAGGAGCCCCACATGGAAGCGATCATCACCGGCAGGAAGGCGGCGTACAAACCGTAGTAGGCGGGCAGCCCCGCCAGCTGGGCGTAAGCCATCGACTGAGGGATCAGCACCAGCGCGACGGTGAGGCCGGCTATGAAGTTGACCTTGACATCGCCGGCGGACATCGGAAACCAGCGCAGAAAAGGAAAGAAGCGGACCAGTTTTTCGTTCATCGTCGATACAGGCCGGTGTGTTTCCGGCCAGCCTTATCTTCATATCAGGAAAGCTTGATATTATACACGGCGCCCCTCCGCCCCGCCCCATCATGTTCTCCAACCGCGCCAGCATCGCCAGCATCCTGCAAGGCTTTCACATCGACGACCGCATGCTGGGCTACAACAGCTTCGTCGCCAGGCTCTACAACTGGTGTCTGGCGCTGGGTTTCCTGCCCGGCAAGATCATGCCCTCGCGCGCGTTCTGCTCCGACGAGAGCCAGGGCTTCCCCATCATCCTGCTGGCCAAGCACTTCGGCGCCTTCCCGTTCAACCACGGCCGCGTCGGCGGCATCGTCTCCCTGGACCGGCACGGCCCGCACGCCGACCATGGCCGGGATCTGTTGCTGATCCAGGCCAGCCACGTCGGCTACGACCCGGACACCGGCGAGTTCGGCGTCTATCGCCGGCTGCACACCGAGAATGAAGGCAACTCGTGCAGTTGCGGCAAGGTCGGGGCGACCCTCGAGTGGTACCGGGCCGGTTTTCACTATGCGCGGGAAAACGTGCGGCTGATACGCCATGGCGACACGCCCGCCCTGCTCATCGACAACCAACTCCTGTCCCGCGACCGCACCGAAGGCATCTTCCTGGTCGCCGACAACCTCATTGACGGTGTGGTCCGGCACAACCATCTGCCGCCCCCCCTGGCCGCGCGCAGCACGGGCATGGTCTACGCCGCCGCGCCCGGCCTGGTCGCCCGTCTGGGCGCGGCGACCTGGCCCGCGCAGGGCAGTGTCGCGATCGGCCCGCGCCTGTCGGCGGACGATTTCTTTTTCGTGCGCGAATTCGTCAACCCGGATCTCAGCAAGGATCAGCTGGAAAGCAATATCCTGCCGGCCATGCCCTGGATCTTGACCTCCAAGCAACCCTTGCTCACCGCCGCCCGCGCCAACACCATCGCCGAATACGACCGTGCCTACCGCAGCCTGGCCCAGCTCCCCAGATTGCGCGGCAAGAACCTGCTGTTCCTGGCCGGCCTGAACATCGACATCTCGCCGTATCCCGGCGAACACTTTCCGCTGACCAAATTCATGCCCTGGGCCGCCTACCTGCAGCGCAGGGACGGCAGCCGGGAAATGCTGGAACAGGACGAGCTCATCGAGCGCCTGGCCGCGCAGCCGGACGACAACCCCTCGCAACTGGCCCTCGACCAGGCCATCGCCACCATGGTCCGGCATCGCGACGTGCAGGTGCGGCTGTAGCGCCGACTTTCGGAGAAAAAGGGAATAGTGCTCGCCTAGACTCAGGCATGGCGGGCCTGCCCCGCGGCGTGACGAGTGCATCCGGACGCGGGGCAAGATGCCCAGCAACACGCATCCCCAGGCGGGGCATGGCCAGAGTCGCCAACGTGCGGGCTGGCGGAGGGGGGCTCAGCCTGGCCTTCTTCGGCGCGTTTCCCTCGCCGCCAGGCTAACGGACATGACTTTGAGAAGACGCCCCGAAGCATGAAAGTCATGCCCGTTTCCCTCACCCCCAGCCCCTCTCCCGCCTGCGGGAGAGGGGAGCGTCGAGAAGTCGCCGTGCGACTTTCACGTTAACCGAGGCTTGCGGATCCGCGCCGAAATGGCGGATGAAGGCGCGGAACTGGCGCACCACCGGCAGGTCGCCCTTGGTGTTGAGGAAGACGAGGTACCAGTGGCCACGGATGGGCAGCCCCTCGACGTCGAGCACACGGATTTCCTGGCCGAGACGCAGGCCGGCCAGCATGGTGCGGGAGACAATGGCAACACCCACCCCGGTGGCAACCGCCTGTTCGATGGCGAAGTTGCTGCCCAGTTCCATGCGGGGTCTGAGGGTGATGCCCCGCAGGGCCAGGAAGCGTTCGATCGCCATGCGGGTACCCGCCCCTGCCTCCCGCTGCAGGAAAGGCTCGGCGCAGAACTCCGCCAGACTGATGGGGCCGCGGCGGCGGGCCAGGGGATGGTGGCGCGCCGCGATGGCCACCAGTTCGTTGGGCATGAATGGCTCCACGGTCAGATCAGCCCCCTCGGGCGGCACGCTGAAAATGTAGAGGTCATCCAGGTTATCCCGCATGCGCCGCAGCAGCACGTCGCGCTGGGTCACGCTGAGGGAGGGTTCGATCGCCGGGTGCTGCTGCAGGAAATGCCCCAGGATGCGGGGAACGAAAAACTTCGCCGAGGTGGCCACCCCCAGGCGCAGCCGACCCCCCTCCAGGCCCTTCAGTGCCTGCAGGCGCGACTGCATCTGCTCCAGCCCGTCCAGCATGACGCGGGCGCTCTGCGGCACGATCTCGCCCGCCTCGGTCAGGTGCAGCTTCTTGCGGTGGGTGTAGAAGAGCGGACTCCCAACGACATCCTGCAGTTGAGCCATCTGCATGGATATGGTGGGCTGGGTCAGATGCAGATCCCGGGCGACCTGGCTGAAGTTGCCGCAACGCGCGAGGCGCTCGAAGACCTGGAGCTGACGCAGGGTGGGGTGGGCCATAGATAGACTATAGGTAAATACCTATTCTTGGCATCGTAACAATTGATTTCCACCTATACAACTCGATCCATAGAATGGCTCGCCATGGCGGCACTCTGCCGCGCATCGAAACCAGAGACCCCCATGAACATGAACCTGACTGCGCTGTTTCCCTTTCTGCGCTGGTTTCCGATGTCCGCTGCCACACTGCGCGCGGATGTCGTCGCCGGCATCACCGTCGCCCTCGTGCTGGTTCCCCAGAGCATGGCCTACGCCCTGCTCGCCGGCCTGCCCGTCGTTTACGGTCTATACGCGGCGCTGCTGCCGGTGATCGTTGGCGCCCTGTTCGGCAACTTCAACCTGCTGCACACCGGCCCGGTGGTGATGCTCTCGCTGATGTCGGCCGCGGCCATCACCCCCTTTGCCATCGCCGGCTCGGATGACTTCATCGCGTTGTCCATCATGCTCGCCCTGATGGTCGGCGTGCTGCGCCTGTTGATGGGCGCCTTCAAGCTCGGCGGCATCGTCAACCTGGTGTCGCATCCGGTCCTGATCGGCTTCACCAATGCGGCCGCCCTCATCATCGGCTTCTCTCAACTGCGCTTCATCATGGACATGCCGAACCCCGGCACCGGCAGTTTCGCGGGCGACGTGGCCGCATTGCTCTCCCGGACAGACCAGGCCTACTGGCTGGCTGTCGTCTTCGCCGCCGGTGCGGGTCTCATGATGTGGCTGCTCAGCCGCTGGCTGCCCAAGGTGCCCGCTGTGCTGCTGGCGGTAGTGTTCGGCACGGCGCTGAGTGCGGCAATCGGCTACGAGCGGGTCGCCACCCCCACGCTGGATCGCATCGGGGATACCGAGGTGCGCGGCATGATCGACACCTTCGCCAGCACCAACGGCGAGATCAAGCGTCTGTCCGCCGAGGCCACGGCGAAGCGCACCGGGCTGCGCGAAGCCGAGGCCGCCAACGCGCCGGCGACGGCGCTCGCCGCGTTGAGCGCCGAGATCGAGGTACTGGAAGTACGCGTCGATTTCCTGAAGAAGGAGAACAACGCACGACGCCTGGAAATCCACGCCCAGCCGCTGGTGCCGGTCGAGGGTGCCGGCGGCGTGAGCTTCTATCGCCCGGACAGACTCCCCGCGGGCACCACGCCGCAGGCGGGTGAATGGCGGTTCCAGAGCCTGAAAGACGGCAAGGTGACACTCTCTGCCGGGGGTGCCGTCCTGGGCAAGATCCCCGAGGGTCTGCCGGCGTTCAAGGTTCCCACTATGGACTGGAACATCATGCTGGCCTTGCTGCCGGCCGCCTTTGTGATTGCACTGATCGGCTTCATGGAGGCCACCGCGGTGTCGAAGGCGCTGGCGGCGAAGAGTCATGAGCGCATCGATACCAATAAGGAACT
>JBBIIR010000207.1:0-4508 GCA_037446455.1 Hydrogenophilales bacterium
CCGTCCCGCACCAGGCGCCCCGTGCAGGACGGGATTCGTCCGGAACCGCCGAAACCATGCCGTTTACCTAGCTCCGCCACACCGCAACCCCGGCGTCTCCAGACAAACCGCTCCCCAGAGGCGGACCACTACCCATCAGACCGCTCCGGCGAGGAGTTTTGCAAGAGGCTCCAATTCCATTGGTTAATCGGTCGGCGTTGACCGATATTATTCATGATCTGGGAGCCGCCTCCCCAAAGACCACCAAGAGCAGCGCCCGCCAAGCCGAGAGCCCCCTCCGTCTCCCTCATCTCCTGCCCCGACAGCGCCGCCAGCTGCATCGGCTTACCCGCCTCCTGCCCGAACAGGGCGTTGAGGTCGACGTCGGTGAAGGCCGCGACCGGCTGTGCCGTCACTTGCTCGACGGCCGCTTCCCCAGCGTAAGCGTTGGCCGAGAGCAGCCCGGCTACAATGAGGGCGATGCCCGTTTGTTTCAGTTTTTGCATCATGAACTCCTTGAAGTAGAAACATACAACAACAAGCCTCGAAAGAACTCCCGAGGCGCCTTTTGGCAGTGCGGCTACACCGCCAAACCTTGGGCGGGCCGCTGTTTCCTTCGGCCCGCCGCATTCTTTTCCCCTCCGCCCCCCTCTTCCCCGCGCAGAGGTCAGAAGGTATACAACCAGCCCGCCCGCAACTCCGAACCGCCGCGCCCCGAGGCATTGAGCTTGAGCGTGGTGTTGAGCGTGTTGCTTTTTGCGAAGCCGTAGCCCACGCCCAGCAAGAGATCGGTGGCCGTGCGGTTCATGCCCCGGTCTTGGCCGTCGAAGCGGTCGGCCTGCCGGTGCGTCCATTGCACGCCGGTGGTCAGCGTCACCCGGTCGTTCACCGCGAAACCCACCGAGGGATTGAGCAGCAACAGATTGCCGCCATCGAAGCCGCCGCCCAGGCCGTGCTGGATGCCCGCACCCGGTTTCCCGGCGCCACCCTGGCGGACCTCTACGATCCGCTGACCATGCCCGCCGCCCTGCTCAAGGCCCACCAGACCCTGGATCGGGCAGTGGACGCGGCCTACGGCAAGAAATCCTTCGCCAGCGAGGCCGAGCGGGTGACCTTCCTGTTCGGGCGCTACCAGGCCCTGACCTCTGTGTCGGCGACGGAGCGACCCCCGAGACGGCGTACTCGGCGTGTTGGGGAGACAGGGTAACTGTTTGTTTCTTCGGATAAAACTCACAATTGACAAAATAAACAACAAAAATTATGCTTACTTTGACAGAATAGGCATTACTCGGAACGCTTATGGCGAAACCCTTTGAAATCCCCTTGGCGGACGTGCAGAAGCGCCTGGCCCTGGACAATCCCTGGTGGCTGGCGGGCGGCGGCATTGACGCCGAGCGCCGGGACTGGCCGCGCCGGGCGTATTTCGCGCCCTTCATGCAGTTGATCGAGGCCGTCGAGGTGCCCCGGGCGGTGGTGCTGATCGGCCCCAGGCGGGTGGGCAAGACGGTGATGTTGACCCAC
The DNA here is from genome assembly GCA_037446455.1 of Hydrogenophilales bacterium. Classification (GTDB taxonomy): domain Bacteria; phylum Pseudomonadota; class Gammaproteobacteria; order Burkholderiales; family Thiobacillaceae; genus PFJX01. The sequence continues at coordinate 1,501 of JBBIIR010000207.1, forward strand.
GCGATCCAGGCGCTGCTGGACGCTGGCGTAGCAGGCAACGCCATCTTGTGCGTTTCCCTGGATACGCCGCTGTACTCCGGTCGGTCCCTGGAGAGCCTGGTGCGGACGTTCATGGAACTACATCGCCATGGCGGCAGACAGCGCCTATGGGTATTTTTTGACGAAATCCAGTACCTGAAAGACTGGGAGGTCCATCTAAAGTCGCTGGTGGATACCTTCCGGGGCGTTCGGTTCGTCGCCAGCGGCTCGGCCGCCGCGGCCCTGCGCATGAAGAGCCGGGAGTCGGGGGCGGGGCGCTTCACCGATTTCATGCTGCCGCCGCTGACCTTCGCCGAATACCTGGATTTCGCGGGCCAGGAAAAGGCCTTGGTGATGGAGGAGCCGGCCGAGCCCGGCCGCGCGCCGGCCTATCGGGCGCTCAGCATCGAGGCGCTGAACGCAGAGTTTGTGAATTATCTGAACTACGGCGGTTTTCCGGAGGCGGTGATGAATCCCGCTGTGCGGGAGAACCCGGCCCGTTTCCTGCGCCAAGACATCGTGGACAAGGTGCTGCTCAAGGATTTGCCGAGCCTGTATGGCATTGGCGACACCCAGGAACTGAACCGCTTCTTCAACGTGCTGGCCTACAACACGGGCGACGAGTTGAGTCCGGAGGGATTGTCCAAGGATACGGGTATCGGCAAGCAGAAGCTGCTCGACTATCTCGAGTACCTGGAGGCGGCCTTCCTCATCAAGCGGGTGCATCGCGTGGACGATACGGCAAGGCGCATGCAGCGTGCCCGCACCTTCAAGGTCTATCTGACCAACCCATCGATCCGCGCCGCGTTGTTCGGTTATGCGGCACCCAGCGACCCGGCCATGGGCGCCCTGGCGGAGACGGCGGTTTGGAGCCAGTGGCTGCACAGCACCAGCATGATCCAGTCACTGCACTACGCGCGCTGGCGCCAGGGGCGAACCGATCTGGAAGTCGACTTGGTGTCACTCGACATTCGCACACAAAAGCCCCGGTTCGCGGTGGAAATCAAGTGGTCCGACTCGGCCTATTCCGATTTCAGCGAATTGCGCGGCCTGCGCGAATTCGCGGCCAGGCATGCCCTGACCCGGCGGCCATTGGCCACCACCTTGAGCACAGGCGGCATCGGTAACGATGGCACGGTGGAAATCGAATTCATGCCGACCAGCCTGCATTGCTACACGATCGCCCGCAATGTGTTGCGGATTGCCCCATGACTCATTCCCTCGCCTCCCTCCACCGCCTCGCCGCCGTCCTCTTCCTGGGCTTCGCCTCGGGCCTGCCGCTGGCGCTGACCGGCCAGGCCATGCAGGCCTGGCTGACGGTGGACGGGGTGGACATCGCCACCATCGGCTTCCTCGGTCTGGTGGGGGTGCCCTACACCTTCAAGTTCCTCTGGGCGCCGCTCATGGACCGCTTCGAGCCGCCCTTCCTGGGGCGGCGGCGGGGCTGGCTGGTGCTCACGCAACTGGCCCTGGCCGGCATGCTGTGGTGGATGTCCGACCTGTCGCCGGCGGCCTCGCCGCTGCTGTTCGCGGCGGCGGCGGTGGGGGTGGCCTTCCTCTCGGCCTCGCAGGACGTGGTCATCGACGCCTACCGCACCGACGTGCTGGAAGCTCGCGAGCGCGGCCTGGGCGCCTCCATGTCGGTATTCGGCTACCGCGTCGCCATGATCCTTTCCGGCGGCGTCAGTCTCATCTGGGCGGAGCAGTGGGGCAGCTGGGGCGCGGTGTACCGGGTGATGGCGGGCATCCTGCTGGCGGCGGCGGTGGTGTCGCTGCTCACCCTGCCGCGCGTGGCCGGCGCCTCGAAACCCCTGGCCAGCGATCCGGTGCGCGAACTGCTGGGCTTCCTCGCCCTGCTGGCGGGCGTGCTGGCGGGCGCCTTCCTGTCGCGCTGGCTGCTCATCGGCCTGGGTCTCGACCCGCACGACGCCAACAAATGGGTGCAGCTCCTGTTCATCCTGGCCGGCATCGCCCTGGCCCTGCCCCTGGGCGCCTGGGCGGCGCGCCGCGCCGGTTTCGAGACCCTGAACCGCTCCCTGGAAAGCTTCTTCAGCCAGCCCGGCGCCTGGGCCTTCCTGTTGCTCATCGTGCTGTACAAGCTGGGTGACGCCTTCGCCGGCACCCTCACCACGCCCTTCCTCATCAAGGGCATGGCCTTCACCCAGGCGGAGGTGGGCATCGTCAACAAGATCATCGGCATCTGGCTGACGATCTTCGGCGCGATCCTGGCCGGCGCGCTGATGCTGCGCCTCTCCCTGTTCCAGTCCCTGTTCGCCTTCGGCGTGCTGCAACTCCTGTCCAATTTCGGTTTTTACGCGCTGGCGGTGTTGGGCAAGGGCGCCTGGGGCAGCTTCGTGCTGCCGCCTTTCGATCTGGGATTCGTCGCCCTCGACCACGCAAGCCACATCGACACCCTGCTGATGGCGGCCATCGCCTTCGAGAACGTCACCAGCGGCATGGGCACGGCGGCCTTCGTCGCCCTGCTCATGGGCCTGTGCAACCATCGCTACACCGCCACCCACTACGCCCTGCTCTCGGCCCTGGCGGCGGTGGGCCGCATCTACGTCAGCCCCGTCTCCGGCGTGCTGGCCGAATCCGCGGGCTGGCCGGCCTTCTTCCTGTTCTCGGTGGCGGCCGCCGTGCCCGGCCTGTACATGGTCTGGCGCATGCGCGCCAGCATCCACGCCCTCACCGCCAACTCGCATGGCCAAGTCACCGACCCTAAATGAATCTTCAACCTTGATTCCTCAGTTGACCGCTCATTGATCTCCGAAAATCCGCATGGTTGCTGACGTTTGCGCCTTCGACGCGGTTCACCATTTGGGTGAGCCCGCTACACGCCCGCTTTCGCGTCTGTGCGGGCGCCTGGCTTTGTCGCGCCTCCTTGCGGGGAACGACCCCGCGGCGGCGTCGCTTCGCGCCAGACCCCCGCACAGCCGCGCCTTCGGACGTGTTCAACCGAGGAATCAAGGTTCAATCTGCCATGCGAG
>JBBIIR010000208.1:0-4506 GCA_037446455.1 Hydrogenophilales bacterium
CAGCGAAGGACGATTGCGCTGCCGGGCTCATGCGTGCAACCTTGGCCAGGACCGTTCGCGGCACATCGGCTGTGCGCCCACGCGGGGGCCATGGCGACTTTTTCAATGGGGATACAGCATGAAATTCGGCATCGTCGGACTCGGCCGCATGGGCGGCAACATGGCGCGGCGACTGGCCCGCCAGGGACATCGCATCGCCATCCACAACCGCAGCCAGGCGGTGAGCCTGGCGCTGGCGGCGGAAACCGGCCATCTCGCCTGCGCCAGCCTGGCCGATCTGGTGGCCGCGCTCGAGGCGCCGCGCATCGTCTGGCTGATGCTGCCGGCGGGCGAGGCCACGCGGACGGCGCTGGAAACCCTGGCGCCGCTGCTGGCGCCCGGCGACCTGGTGGTGGACGGCGCCAACGGCCATTACAAGGACGACGCGCCGCGCGCCGCGGCGCTGGCCGCGCGCGGCATCGATTTCGCCGACGCCGGCGTGTCGGGCGGCGTCTGGGGGCTGGAGAACGGCTATTGCATCATGCTGGGCGGCGGCGAGGCGGCGGCGACGCGCCTGCGTCCCTGGCTCGACGCCCTGGCGCCGGCGCCCGGCCGCGGCTGGCTGCATACCGGTCCGGTGGGTTCCGGCCACTACGTCAAAATGGTCCACAACGGCATCGAGTACGGCATGATGCAGGCCTTCGCCGAGGGCTTCGCCCTCATGCGGCAAAAGCCCGGTTTCGACCTCGATCTGGCCGCCATCGCCGAACTCTGGCGGCACGGCAGCGTGGTGCGCTCCTGGCTGCTGGATCTCAGCGCCGAGGCCCTGGCGCGGGATGCCGATCTTTCTGCGATCGAACCCTTCGTCGCCGATTCCGGCGAAGGCCGCTGGACCGCCCTGGACGCGGTGGAACAGGGCATCCCGGCGCCGGTCATGTCCTTGGCCCTGATGATGCGTTTCGCCAGCCAGGGCGGCAACGACTACGCGGCCAAACTGCTGGCCATGATGCGCCGGGGTTTCGGCGGCCACGCGGTGAAGGGGGGCGAGGCATGAGATCCGGCGCGGCGGGCGTGCCGCCCTGCACCTTCGTCATTTTCGGCGCCACCGGCAACCTCGCCAGCAGCAAGCTGCTGCCGGCGCTATACCGCCTGGAAGCCGCCGCGCGGCTGGCGGAATCGCTCAGCATCGTCGCCTTCTCGCGGCGCGAGTGGGACACCGCCCGCTGGCGCGAGCACGTGCGCGGCGTGCTGACGGAGCGCGCGGCGGGCATGCTGGAGGAGCCGGTGCTGGAACGCTTCGTGGCCCGCTTCGTCTACCAGCGCGGCGACCTCAACGACGCCGCCTCGTATCGCGAACTGGAGGGCCTGCTGCGCAAGGGCGGCGTGTCCTGTTCCAGCACGGTGTTCTACCTGGCCATCAAGCCCGCCGAGTTCGCGGCGGTGATCCGCAACCTGGAGGCGGTCGGCCTCAACCAGCCGCGCGGCCTCAACCGCGTCGTCGTGGAAAAGCCCTTCGGCGAGGACATCGAGTCGGCCCTCATGCTCAACCAGTTGCTGCACCAGCATTTCGACGAGGAGCAGATCTTTCGCATCGACCATTTCCTGGGCAAGGAAACGGTGCAGAACCTGCTGGTGTTCCGCTTCGCCAACACCCTCATCGAGCCGCTGTGGAACCGCAATTTCATCGACCACGTGCAGATCACCGTGGCCGAGTCGAACGGCATCGAACAGCGCGCCGGCTACTACGACCGCGCCGGCGCCCTGCGCGACATGCTGCAGAACCACCTGATGCAGCTCCTCACCGTGGTGGCCATGGAGCCGCCGCCCGCCCTGGAGGCGGACGCCCTGCGCGACGAGAAGGTCAAGGTGCTGCGCTCCATCCGGCCCATCGCCAAGGGCGCCGTGCGGGCGCACGCCATCCGCGCCCAGTACGCGCGCGGCGCCGTCGACGGCGTCGAGGCCGCCGGCTACCAGCAGGAGGCCGGGGTGGAGCCCAATTCCGTCACCGAAACCTTCGTCGCCGCCAAGTTCTACGTCGACAACTGGCGCTGGCGCGGCGTGCCCTTCTATCTGCGCACCGGCAAGCGGCTGGCGCGCCAGCGCTCGCTCATCGCCATCCGCTTCCGCCATCCGCCGCAGCAACTGTTCCGCGAAACGCCGCTGGAATCGGTCGCCCCCAACTGGGTGCTGCTCTCCCTGCAGCCGGAGGAATCCATGCGCATGGAAATCCACGTCAAGCAGCCGGGCCTGGACATGGACACGCGCGTGATGCAGATGAACGCCAGCTTCCTGAAGACCGACGAACAGACCCTGGACGCCTACGAAACCCTGCTGCTCGACGTCATCGAGGGCGACCGCTCCCTGTTCATCCGCTTCGACGAGGTGGAATGGGCCTGGCGCGTGGTCGACCCCATCCTCAAGCACTGGGCGGTGGAACGCGAGTACATCCCCACCTACCCGGCCGGCAGTTGGGGGCCGGCCGAGGCCGCCCGCCTGTTCGACAGCGACGACCAGGCCTGGCGCAACGCGCCATGAAACCGCCCGAGTGGCGCCCGCATGCGGACGCCGGCGCGCTGGTCCGGGCCCTGGCCGATGCCCTGTGCGCCGTCGCCGGAGACGCCGTCGCCACGCGCGGCGCCTTCCACCTGGTGCTCGCCGGCGGCGCCACGCCGCGCGCCCTCTACGCCGAACTGGCGCGGCGCGGCGCCGGCGACGCAAGCTGGCACAGCTGGTACGGCGACGAGCGCTGCCTGCCGGCGGACCATGCCGAACGCAACAGCGTCATGGCGGAGACCGTCTGGTTGGCCGCCTCGCGCATTCCCGCCGAAAACCGGCGGGCCATCCCGGCGGAACTCGGCCCGCAAGCGGCGGCGGCGCGCTACGGCGAAGCCCTGCGCGGCCTCGGCGAGTTCGACCTGGTGCTGCTGGGCCTGGGTGAGGACGGCCATACCGCCAGCCTGTTCCCCGGAGGCGACCTCGGCGCCGCCCCCGGCGGCCCGGATGTGCTCGCCGTCGACGAGGCGCCCAAGCCGCCCGCCGCCCGCGTCAGCCTGTCGGCGAACCGCCTCGGCCGCGCCGCGCGGGTCTGGTTCCTGGTCGCCGGACCCGGCAAGCGGGCGGCCATCGCGCGCTGGTTGCGCGGCGAACCCCTGCCGGCCGCGCGCGTCCGTGGCCGCGAGGAAACCGTGGTCTGGCTCGATGCCGCGGCCTGGCCGGATAGCCCGCCGCCGGTCTTCTGAATCGGGGGCGTTCCGTCGTAAGATGCCCCACCCGAATTCGCCATCGCCGCCATGTACCGCCGCTACGCGCCCGCGCTGTTCACGCTCCTGAGCCTTGCCCCCGCCGCCCTCGCCTTCGAGGTGGCGGAATTCAAGAGCGGCATGGCGCAGAACGAGGTCAAGCAACTGCTGCTGGCCAACTGGAATTTCGATCGCATCGTCGAGCCCTCGGATAACGTCATCCTGGCTTACGACAACGACCCCAACATCGCCCGCCGCTACCAGTTCCGCTTCTGCAAGGGCAAGCTGGTCGGTTTCGAGCAGGACGTGCGGCCTTCCCTCAAGGCCCTGGTCATCTCGGTCAACAACTACAACAACCAGTACGGCCAGCCCATCCGGGTCTATTCCAACACCCACGTGGTGAGCAACGGCGAGAAGGCGGTGTTCGCGCTGTTCTGGAAAAGCGGCGCGGAGTTCATCGGCGTGAAGTACATCGTGCTGCCCAACGTCGAGCAGATGAGCCTGTCCTTCGACGCCAGCAACCTCTGCTATCCGACGCCGCGCCTGTGACGCGGCGCGCGCCGTTTACAACTCCAGCAGCAGCCGCGCCGGATCTTCCAGCGCGTCCTTCACCGAGCGCAGGAAGCTGACCGCCTCCTTGCCGTCGATGATGCGGTGGTCGTAGGACAGGGCCACGTACATCATCGGGCGGATCACCACCTGGCCGTTCTCGGCCACCGGCCGGTCCTGGATCTTGTGCAGGCCGAGCACGCCGGACTGGGGCGGGTTGAGGATGGGGGTGGAGAGCAGGGAGCCGAAGACGCCGCCGTTGGAAATGGTGAAGGTGCCCCCCTCCATCTCTTCCAGGGTCAGTTCCAGGCTGTTGGCGCGGCGGCCGAAATCGGCGATCCGCTTCTCGATCTCGGCGAAGGACATGTGGTCGGCGTTGCGCAGGATGGGCACCACCAGGCCGCGTTCGGAACTCACCGCGACGCCGACGTCGTAGTAGTCGTGATGGACGATGTCGCGCCCGTCGATGCTGGCGTTGACCAGGGGAAACACCTTCAGGGCCTGGCACACCGCCTTGCTGAAGAAGGACATGAAGCCCAGCTTGACCCCGTGTTCCTTCTGGAAGCGGTCCTGGTAGCGGGCGCGCAGGTCCATCACCGGCTGCATGTTGATTTCGTTGAAGGTGGTGAGCATGGCCGCCGTGTTCTGCGCCTCCTTCAATCGCTCGGCGATGCGCTGGCGCAGGCGGGTCATCGCCACCCGCCGCTCGACGCGCTCGAAGGGCTTGTCGCAGGGCGGG
>JBBIIR010000209.1:0-4496 GCA_037446455.1 Hydrogenophilales bacterium
CGCCTCGCCGGAGGCGCCCATGCCATAGCCCTTGATGGTCTTCGCCAGGATCACCGTGGGCTGGCCGGTGTGCTTCACCGCCGCCGTGTAGGCCGCGAAGATCTTGTGCGGGTCGTGGCCGCCGCGGTTCAGGCGCCAGATGTCCTCGTCGGACATGGCCGCCACCATTTCCTTCAACTCAGGGTATTTGCCGAAGAAGTGCTCCCGCGTGTAGGCGCCGCCCTTGGCCTTGAAGTTCTGGTACTCGCCGTCCACGCATTCTTCCATGCGCTTGCGCAGCAGGCCCGAGCCGTCCATGGCCAGCAGCGGATCCCAGTAGGACCCCCAGATGACCTTGATGACGTTCCAGCCGGCGCCGCGGAAGGCGGCCTCCAGCTCCTGGATGATCTTGCCGTTGCCGCGCACCGGACCGTCCAGGCGTTGCAGGTTGCAGTTGACGACGAAGATCAGGTTGTCCAGCTTCTCGCGCGAGGCCAGGGTGATGGCGCCCAGGGATTCCGGCTCGTCGGTTTCGCCGTCGCCGAGGAAGGCCCAGACCTTGCGGCCGGAGGTGTCGGCGATGCCGCGGTCATGCAGGTAGCGCAGGAAGCGGGCCTGGTAGATGGCCTGGATGGGGCCCAGGCCCATGGAGACGGTGGGGAACTGCCAGAACTCCGGCATCAGCCAGGGGTGCGGGTAGGAGGACAGGCCGCCGCCGGCGGACTCCTGGCGGAAATTGGCGAACTGCTCTTCGCTGATGCGGCCTTCGAGGAAGGCGCGCGCATAGACGCCGGGCGCGGAATGGCCCTGGAAATAGACCAGGTCGCCGCCGCGCGAAGCGTCGAGGCCATGGAAGAAGTGGTTGAAACCGACTTCGTAGAGGGTGGCGGCGGACTGGTAGCTGGCGATGTGGCCGCCCACGCCCGGCGCCTTCTCGTTCGCGCGCATGACGCAAGCCACGGCGTTCCAGCGGATCAGGCTCTTGATGCGGTGTTCCATGGCGACATCGCCGGCGTGCTTCTCCTGCAGATGCACGGGGATGGTGTTCACATAGGCCGTGGTGGCGTTGAAGGGCAGATAAGCGCCGGAACGGCGCGCCTTGTCGATCAGGCGCTCCAGCAGGAAGTGGGCGCGCTCCGCGCCTTCCTCCTCGATGACGGCGGCCAGGGCATCCAGCCACTCGCGGGTTTCCTGGGGATCGATGTCGGGTTTGTGATTCGACATGAATTTCTCCGGTCAAGGGACGGGGTCGTTTATACGCCAGGGAGATGTCCCGGCGCGATCCCGCGAATTTCTCGTGTTTTCGTGGAACAATCGTAACCATCCAAGCCGGCGGATTATGCGGACGGCGGGCTTACCCGTCAATTCTTCAATACTAATCATTGATGAATTTAATATAACGATTGGCTAATGAATCATCCGAACCCGAGTGCCACCATGACGCGCATCGCCCTCGCCCGCTTGCGGCAGAACCCGGAGCCACTGACCAGACGCGTGGAGGGCATGCGTTACGTGCTGCATGTCCTGCCTGACGGGGAGGCATGGCATGGCGCCGCCGACAGCGATGCCGCGCAAGCGGCGCTGCTGCGCAAGGGCAAGAAACCGCGCGACCTGGCCAAGGACATTCCGGTCCTGGATCTCCCGGGCGGATGCCTGTCCGCCTGGGTTCGCCTGGACGAGAACGGCTCCGGCTTCGCCTGGCACAGCGCCCTGCGCCGTGCCCTCAAACCCCTGCTCGAAGAGCATCCGGAGTCCCTGCACATCGCCGCGCATGGCGGCGAGGCGTTCCGCGAACGCGCCGCCCGCGCCGCCGCCTACGTCGCCTGGCTGAATGGCGCCGGGCTGCCCTCCTGGAAAAGCGGCAAGGCGCCGAAACCCCTGCGCCGCGTCGACCTGCACGGCGTGTCCGACCTCGACCTGGGACGCGAACAGGCCCTGGCCGAGGGCAATACCCTGTGCCGGATCCTGACCCTGCTGCCGCCCAATCACCTCACCCCGGCCAGCTACCGGGCGCGGGTGCGCGAACTGGCCAAACAAGAGGGCTGGGGCATCGAGGAATACGACGTGAAGCGTCTGAGGAAGCTCAAGGCCGGCGCTTTCCTGGCGGTGGCCCGGGGCAGCGGCCACGAGGACGCGGCCATCGTCAGACTTCGCTACGCGGGTGAGGCGAAAGGTGTGAGGCGTAAGGCGGGTAATACCATCGCCCTGGTCGGCAAGGGCATCTGCTTCGACACCGGCGGGCACAACCTGAAGCCGGCCCGTTACATGCACAACATGCACGACGACATGAACGGTTCCGCCGTCGCCCTGGGTATCCTGCTGGCGGCGACCCGGCTGCGGCTGCCGGTGAATCTGGAAGTGTGGCTGGCCATCGCCCAGAACCACCTGTCCCCCGAGGCCTACACCCAGAACGAGGTGGTGACCGCCCTGAATGGCGCCACCATCGAGATCGTCCACACCGACGCCGAGGGCCGCATGGTGCTGGCGGATACCCTGGCCCTGGCGGCGAAGGAGAAGCCGCAAGCCATCCTCGACTTCGCCACCCTCACCGGCAGCATGACCACGGCACTGGGCGAGCGCATGAGCGGGGTGATCAGCAACCGCGACGAACTCGCCGCCCGCGCGGTGGCGGCGGGCCGGGCCTGCGGCGAGCGGGTGGTGGCCTTCCCCATGCCCGAGGACTACGACGAAGCCCTGGATTCCAGCGTCGCCGACGTCAAGCAATGCACGCTCGAGGGCGAGGCCGACCACATCCTCGCCGCCCGCTTCCTCAACCGCTTCGTCGGCGACACCCCCTGGCTGCACGTGGACCTGTCCGCCAGTCGCTGCAAGGGCGGGCTGGGCGCGGCGGCGTCGGATATCACGGGGTTTGGCGTGGGGCTGGGGTTGACGTTGCTCCAAGAGATGCAGTGAGTCACCTGGAAAGCTCCTGATTGGAGTATGCGGCCGATTCGGTGTATACACTGACACGTGTATACGAACAGGAGGCTTCGATGAAGACGACCAAGGTTTTTCAGCAGGGCAACAGCCAAGCCGTGCGCCTGCCCAAGGAGTTCCGCTTTCAGGAGGACGAGGTCTACATCAAACGGGAAGGAGACACGGTGGTGCTGCTGCCCAAGCCGGCTTCGCGCTGGCGGCACGTGCGCGCAAGCCTGGGCGGCATCCGGGGCGATCTGGCGCGCGACCAGGCCGCGGGTTTCGACCAGCGCGACTGGTGAAGGGACTGAGCCTGGAGAATTGGGCCGGTGGGTAGTCTTTGTCTTCTACATGCGATAATTCACGCCAATTCCCCGATTTCCTCCGCAAATGTCCGGCAACACCCTGGGTTTGGTCTTTTCCGTCACTTCATTTGGCGAATCGCATGGGCCGGCCATCGGCTGCGTGGTGGACGGCTGCCCGCCCGGGCTCGCCCTGTGCGAGGCGGACATCCAGATCGACCTGGACCGGCGCAAGCCGGGCACCTCACGGCACGTGACCCAGCGGCGCGAGTCGGACACGGTGGAGATCCTCTCCGGCGTGTTCGAGGGCCGCACCACCGGCACGCCCATCGCCCTGCTGATCCGCAACGAGGACCAGCGCAGCAAGGACTACGGCAACATCGCCGGCACCTTCCGGCCGGGCCACGCCGACTACACCTACAACCAGAAATACGGCTTCCGCGACTATCGCGGCGGCGGCCGTTCCTCGGCGCGGGAGACGGCGGTACGGGTGGCGGCCGGGGCCATCGCCAGGAAGTGGCTGAATGAGAAGTACGGCACCGTCATTCGCGGCTATCTCGCCCAGCTTGGGCCCATCGTGGTGCCCTTCAAGGCCTGGAGCGAACTGGACGTGGAGGGCAACGCCTTCTTCGCCGCCGACTCCTCCTGCCTGCCCCAACTCGAAACCTACATGGACGAGCTGCGCAAGGAAGGCAACTCGGTCGGCGCCCGCATCAACGTGGTGGCCGAGAACGTGCCCGTGGGCCTGGGCGAGCCGGTCTACGACCGCCTGGACGCGGATCTGGCGCATGCCCTCATGAGCATCAACGCGGTGAAGGGTGTGGAGATCGGCGACGGCTTTGCCTGCGTGGCGCAGAAAGGCACCGAACATCGGGACGAAATGACTCCCGAGGGTTTTCTCTCCAACCATGCCGGCGGCATCCTGGGCGGTATCTCCAGCGGCCAGGCCATCACCGCGTCCATCGCCATCAAGCCCACCTCCAGCATCCGCATTCCCGGCCGCAGCATCGACGTCGACGGCCGGCCCACCGAGGTGGTGACGCACGGCCGCCACGATCCCTGCGTCGGCATCCGCGCCACCCCCATCGCCGAGGCCATGCTGGCCATCGTGCTCATGGATCACGCCCTGCGCCAGCGCGGCCAGAACGCCGACGCGCGCTGCCCCACCCCCGTCATTCCCGGTTCAACACGCTAACGGACATGACTTTGAGAAGACGCCCCGAAGCATGAAAGTCATGCCCGTTTCCCTCACCCCCAGCCCCTCTCCCGCCTGCGGGAGAGGGGAGCGTCGAGAAGTCG
>JBBIIR010000210.1:0-4459 GCA_037446455.1 Hydrogenophilales bacterium
CGCGGACGCTCAATAGGCCAGGCGGATGTCGACGCGCAGGCCGGCATCCGGCAGGTCGAAGGCCGCATCGGCGAACTTTGGCGGTCCCAGCGGCTTCGGATTGTTGCTGAGGCCGTAACCTTCCTTGGGGAACATGCCCAGGCGCAGGTTGAGTTTGCCGTCGCCGTTTTCGTCGTGATAGGCGATCACCGCGTAACGGCCGGCAGGCAGTCCCGCGAAGGTGCCGGTCACCGCGCCGGCGCCGGCTGGCAGGCGCAGCACCTGGCGGGCCTTGTCCTCCTTGCGGAAACCGTCTTCCCGATCGAACAACAGGAGCTTCACCTCGCCGCCGCCAGGGCGCACGTCGAGCACATTCACCGCGAGATCGGCCGCCTGTGCCGAGGGCGCGAGCAGGATCGCCAGCAGGGTGCCGCACAACAACAGTCGATGCATGGGGCAAGCTTCCGGGTAGGGCTCTGGGCGCATTTTCCACCGCGCACGGTCTCGCGTCCATGCGCGTCGGGCGAGGCGGGGGGGCGCGCGAAATGCCCTCGTGCGGCCATGGTTGACCGTATTCCGGCAACTTTCTATGCTGCGCGGGAATTTAAGGAGTTGCTTATGAACACCGCCATCGCCGCCGCGCCCGATCTCGCCCGCACCATGCATTCCATCATCCAGCGCATCGCCACCGGACCGGAACTGTCCAAGGACATCTCGCGCGAGGAGGCCAGGCTGGGCATGCGCGCCATCCTGGAGAATGCCGTCGATCCGGTGCAGGCCGGCATCTACTTCATCGCCCTGCGCATGAAGCGGGAGACCATGGACGAGTTCAAGGGCGTGCTGGACGCGATCCTCGATGCCACCGCGCGGATGACCGCCGCGGTCGACGAGGTGGTGGACATCGCCGATCCCTACGACGGCTACAACCGCTGCCTGCCCGCCGCGCCCTTCCTCGCTCCGCTGCTCGCCGAACTGGGCGTGCCGGCGGTCAACCACGGCCTGCAGGCGGTGGGACCGAAATACGGCGTCACCGCCCGCCACGTGCTGCGCGCCGCCGGGGTCGACGTCGATCTGTCGCCGGCGGACGCGGCCGCCCGCCTGGCCGACCCTGCCATCGGCTGGAGCTACGTCGACCAGGCCGCCTTCTGCCCGACCCTGCACGACCTCATCCCGCTGCGCAGCAAGATCATCAAGCGCCAGGCGGTGACCACCATCGAGACGCAGGCCATGCCGATCCGGGGCCGCCGCAAGACCCACCTGGTCACCGGCTACGTGCACAAGCCCTATCCGCCCATCTATGCCATGCTGGCGCGCCACGCGGGCTTCGATTCGGCCCTCATCGTGCGCGGCGTCGAAGGCGGCGTCATCCCCTCCCTGCGCCAGCCGGGCAAGGCCACCCGCTACCAGGACCACGGCGAGGAGTACGAGATCGATTTCGATCCCGCCGTCCTTGGCATCGTCCAGACGGCCCGCGCCGTGCCCTTGCCCGAGGATCTGCCCAAGGTCGAACGCGAGGACGACGTGGCCATCGCCGTCGACATCCAGGCCACCGCGCAAGCCGCCGCCGCCGCCGGTCTCGCCGCGCTGCGGGGAGAGCGGGGCGCCACCTACGATTCGCTGGTGCTGGCGGGCGGCCTCATCCTGCATCACCTGGGCAGGGCCGCGAGCCTCCGGGAAGCCGCCGACCGGGTGCGCGCCGCGCTCGATTCCGGTCGCGCCGCGGCGCGGGTCAGGTAAGGCGGCGGCCATGGCCTGGCACGCGGTCGCGCGGGAAGACGAACTGGGGGTGGGGCAGATGAAGCGCGTCGCCCCCGCCGGCAGGGCATTGCTGCTGGTCCACGCCGAGGGCGGCCACTACTGCGTCGACGAACTCTGCAGCCACGAGGACTATTCCCTCTGGTACGGCTGCGTGAAGGGCCGCAGCATCAAATGCTCCCTGCACGGCAGCTACTTCGATCTCGCCAGCGGAGAAGCCTTGAACGAACCGGCGGAGTGCCCGATTCGCACGCACGACACCAAGGTGGAAAACGGCCAGGTGTGGGTGGAAGCGGGCTGACGCCTTCGCCCGTTCAGCGCACCCGGCGCAGGGCCACCCGGCCGCGCTCGCCGGTGGCGGGATCGTGATACGCGCCGGTCAGGCTCGTGCATCAGCGCCACTGCTCCGGCGGCAGATGCCGCCGCGCGTAGGCCATGGGGATGTCCTCCGCCAGGAACACGGCGAAGAGGTCGCGGTCGATGTGTCCCTCGGCCGCCATGCGCGCCATGATTTCCAGGCAGGAGGATACGGGCTTGGCCTGCTTGTAGGGGCGGTCGCCGGCGGTGAGGGCCTCGAAGATGTCGGCGATGGCCATGGCGCGCGCCTGCACCGACATCTGCGCGCCGGTCAGGCCCTTCGGGTAGCCCTTGCCGTCGACGCGCTCGTGGTGGCCGCCGGCGAATTCCGGCACGCGCCGCAGGTGGCGCGGCCAGGGCAACGCCTCCAACATGCGCACGGTGGCGACGATGTGGTGGTTGATGACCTCGCGCTCGGCCTCGGTGAGGGTACCCTTGGGAATGCGTAGGCAGGCTTCCTCGTCGGCCGTGAGGAAGGGTTGCTCGACACCCTCGGTGTCACGCCAGCGCTCGCCGGCAATGCGCGAGACGCGCTCCTGGTCGGCCGCCGCCATGGTCTCGCCGCCAAGGTTGCAGCGGCGCAGGAAGTCGCGGTCCGCGTCCAGTCGCGCGAGCCGCTCGCGGTGCTCGGCCTCGATGCTTTGCCGCTCGCCGGGCCGTTGCAGCAGGGCTTGCAGACGGGCGATGTCGGCGTCGCGGCGCAGCACCTCGAAGCGGGTGTCCACCAGATGGATGCGATCGCACAGGGTTTGCAGCTTGGTGGCCTTGTCCATCACGTGCACCGGCGTGGTGATCTTGCCGCAGTCGTGCATGAGGGCGGCGACGCGCAGTTCGCGACGGTCGCGGTCGTCCATGCGGAAGTCCGCGAGCGGCCCATTTGTCGCGCGGTGGGCGGCCTCGGCGATCATCATGGTGAGCACCGGCACGCGCTCGCAGTGCTTGCTGGTGTAGGGGGATTTCTCGTCGATGGCGGCGTTGACCAGGTTGACCAGGGACTCGAACAGCTCCTCAAGTTGATCGATGAGCCGTCGCTTGGTGTAGGCGATGGCGGCCTGCGAGGCGAGCGATTCCGCCAGCCGCCGTTCCTCCTCGGTGAAGCCGCGGATGGCGCCGCTGTCGGGGTCGAGGGCGTTGATGAGCTGCAACACGCCGATGCTTTCGCGGTGATGGTCGATGAGGGGCACGGTGAGAAAGGCGCGGGAGACATAGCCGGTGCGCCGGTTGAATTCCCGCGTGCCGGAGAAATCGAAACCCTCGGCGCGGTCGACGTCGTCGATGTGCACGGTCTTCTGCCGGGCGGCGGCATGCGCCGCCACCATGCGGTCGTTGGGCCGGCCGTCGGCGTCGAACAGGGGAATGTCGGGCAGGTCGATCTCGCCGCCCCGGCGGCCGCCCAGGCGCAGGCCGAGGCTGCGATTGACGAGGATGGCGAACTCCAGGGCGCGCGCGGCGTTGACGCGGTAGACGGTGCCCGCGTCGGCGTGCGTCAGCTGCATGGCGGAGAGCAGGATCTGCTCGAGCAGATGGTCGATGTTCTCCTCGCGCGACAAGGCCACGCCGATGGCGTTCAGGCGTTCCAGTTGCTCGAGCTGCGGGCGGACATCCATGACGTGCCTCGCTGCCGGACGGGAGCCCATGATAGCCAGCCTTGCGCGCCGGCGGGGGCTCAGGATAATGCCTTGGACTGCTACCGGCCGCGTGCGCCGGTCATCGTTGCGGAGTCCGGTTTGTCACCCTGCCTCGCTTCACGCATCGCCCCGGCTTTCCGTTGGCTGCTCGCCTGCCTGGCGCTGAGCTTTGGTCTGGCCTGGGCGCAGGTGGCGGTGCCACCCTTGCAGAGCCGGGTCACCGACCTCACCGGCACCTTGGACGAAGCCACCCGCGCTTCGCTGGAAACCCGTCTGCGCGCGCTCGAACAGGCCAAGGGCAGCCAGCTCGCCGTGCTGCTGGTGCCGACCACGCAAGCCGAGAGCATCGAACAGTTCGGCCTGCGCGTCGCCGAAACCTGGAAGCTGGGCCGCAAGGGTGTCGACGACGGCGTTCTGCTGCTGGTGGCCAGGGACGACCGGGCGCTGCGCATCGAGGTGGGTTACGGCCTGGAGGGCGCGATCCCCGACGCGGTGGCCAAGCGCGTCATCGAGGAGATCATCGTGCCGCGTTTCCGCGAGGGCGATTTCGCCGGCGGCGTCGAGGCCGGCGTCGGCGCGCTCGTCGGCCTCATCGAGGGCGAGCCGCTGCCGCCGGCGCGGAGGGCGGATGCGCGGGTGTCCGGGGATGACGCGCTGTCCCTGGCGATGATGTTCATTTTCGTGGTCGGCGGCATCCTGCGCGCCGTCTTCGGCGCCCTCCTCGGCGCTGCCGTGGCGGG
>JBBIIR010000211.1:0-4445 GCA_037446455.1 Hydrogenophilales bacterium
CGGAGGTCGAACCTGAGGTCGAAATGCTGTTCCAGCAGGTCCAGCACGAACTCCGGGAAGGCCAGCGCCAGGCCGAGCGCGCCGAGGAGGAGCAGCACCAGCAGGGTGGAAAACACGCTGGCGGGGCGCAGCCAGCCCCAGTAGCGGGCGGCGAGGAACACCATGTCCTTGCGGTGCTCGGTCATGCGCAGCCAGTCGCGCAGCAGCGACAGGGCCAGCCAGACGGCATAGCCGCCGGCCAGGGAGGCCAGCACCACGCGGAACACGGTGAGCAGATCCCAATCCTGGATGCCCTTGTAGAACAGGGAGACCGCCCCGACGCCGAGGGCGGCCAAGGTGGCCAGCACGATGTTGAGCAGCAGGCGGCGGCGTTCGCGGGCGAGGTCCTGCTGGCGCTTGATGAAGAAGCTGTCGATCTCGACCTTGAAGTATTCCGTTTTCTCCTCCACCAGGCCGGCGATCTCGCGGCGCATGGCGGCGATGCGGTCGTCCAGCACGACGGTCAGGCGCTCGGCGGCGTAGTCCACCATGTCGCGCACGTCGTCCTTGGTCATGCTGCGCTGGTTGTGCAGCTCCTGGGAAATCTTGTCCAGCTTCTCGTCGATGGCCTGGCTGGCGTTGTCCACCACCTGGCCGAGGCGGTCGCCGGCCCGGTCCACCGCCGCCTCGGAAGCGGCGATCAGGCTTTCGCGCGCATAGTCGATGGTTTTTTCGAACATGCTCAGGGTTTCTTGAACGCCTTTTCCTCGCCGGACAGCAGTTTGCGGATGTTGCGGTGGTGTCGCGCCAGCACCAGCAGGGAGAGCGCGGCCAGGATGACGGTCGGGTAGTTGCCATCCCCGCTGGCGCGCAATATGTAGTAACCATAGACCGGCGCCAGGCTGGCCGCCACCAGCGCCGACAGCGAGGAGACGCGGGTGACGGCGAACACCGCCAGCCAGGTCGCCACCACCAGGCCGCCCAGGCGGGCATCCAGGGCCAGCAGCACGCCCAGCGCGGTGGCCACGCCCTTGCCGCCCTTGAAGCCGTGGAAGACCGGGAACAGATGGCCGAGGAAGGCGGCGAGGGCTGCGAGATAGGGAGTCAGCGGCGGCAGGCCGAACTCGGCGGTGGCCCACTGCGCCAGCAGCACGGCGAGGTACCCCTTGAGCGCGTCGCCCAGCAGGGTGAGGGCGGCGGCGGATTTCCTGCCGGTGCGCAGCATGTTGGTGGCGCCCGGATTGCCGGAACCATGGCTGCGCGGGTCGGGCAGACCGTAGACGCGGGCGACCAGGATGGCGAAGGAAACCGAGCCCAGCAGGTAGGCGGCGAGCAATGTCAGAGCGGTGGCGAGCATGAGTCAGGAGTGTTTGCGTACAATCCCGGCCTTTTCACCGGCCGGTTCGGACGCGTTGCGATGGATATCTTGTTTCTGCGGGACTTCCGCCTGGAGATGATTATCGGGCTGTACGAGTGGGAGCGCAAAGCGCCGCAGCCGGTCATGATCGATCTGGAGATCGGCCTCTACGACCACAAGGCCGGGCATACCGACAATGTCGCCGATACCATCGACTACGGCCAGGTGGCGGCGCGCATCCGCGAGGTGGTGGGCGGCCGCGAGATTCGGCTGGTGGAAACCCTGGGCGAACTCATCGCCGACATCGTGCGCAACGAATTCGGCGCGCCCTGGGTGCGCGTGGCCGTGCGCAAGCTGGCCATCCTGCGCGGCGTCAAGGAACTCGGCATCATCGTCGAGCGCGGTTCGCGGCTTTGATCAGCCGGCGCGTTGCGCCACCATGAGGAACACCGGGTAGGCCCTGGCGCCCTGTGCCGTTTCCTTGACGATTTCGAACACCGTTTCGAAGCGGGGCCGCGCAAAGCCGGCCCGTGTGGTTTTATCCGCCAGCGCCTCGCGCCCGAAGCCGTGATGCACCTCCACCTCGATGCCGTGGAAGCTGCCGTCCTCCCTGTCCAGGTCGGCGATGCACAGCCAGCCACCGGGGTTCAGCAGGGTATGGAAGGTCTTCAGGATGGCGTCCGTATCCGGAATGTGGTGCAGGGTCATGGACGAGTAAATGAGGTCGTAGCGCTCGTCCTGCGGGGCATCGGCGGTGAGATCGGCCTGCCGCGTGACCATGTTGGCGACCGCCTGGGCCGCGATTTTCTCCTCCGCCACCGCCAGCATTCCGGCCGAGGTGTCCTTGAGGGTGATGTGGCCCAACTCGTCCTTGAGCGGGAAGCTCAGCAGGCCGGAGCCGCTGCCATAGTCCAGGGCGGCCATCGACCTGGCAAGCGGCACGGCGGCGCGGATGCCCGCCGCGATTTTCTCGGCCCGTTCCCGGAACACCGGATTTTCATCCCACTGCCGCGCCTTGCCGTCGAAATGGGCGGCGTCGAGGACGACCTTGTCTTCGCTCATCGCCGGCCGCCCAGCAGGGAGCCCAGCACGCCGCGCATGATGGCCCGGCCCACCTGGCTGCCGACCGAACGCGCCGCGCTCTTGGCCAGGGCTTCGACCACGCCTTCCCGGCGCCGGCCGCCGGCGCCGGCAGCGCCGCCCAGCAGGTCGCCGAGCACGCCGCCGAGGCCACCGGCCGGCGCCTGCGCTTCCGCCTTGCGCGCGGCGGCCTCCGCCTGGACCTGCTCGGCGCGGGCCTTGAGAACCTCGTAGGCCGACTCGCGATCGACGACTTTCTCGTAGACCCCGGCCACCAGCGAGGACTGCATGATCTGCTGGCGCCGGTTGGCGTCGATGGGGCCGATCTGGCCGCGCGGCGGCACGACGTAGGCGCGCTCGACGATGCCGGGGCGGCCTTTCTCGTCCAGGCAGGAAACCAGGGCTTCGCCGACGCCCAGTTCGGTGATGGCCGCCTCCTCGTCGAGGTTGGCGTTGTCGCGCATGGTCTCGGCGGCCGCGCGCACCGCCTTCTGATCGCGCGCCGAGAAGGCGCGCAGGGCATGCTGCACGCGGTTGCCGAGTTGGCCCAGCACCTTGTCGGGCACGTCGGCCGGGTTCTGCGTGACGAAGAAGACCCCCACGCCCTTGGAGCGGATCAGGCGCACCACCTGCTCGATCTTGTCGACCAGGGCGGCGGGGGCGTCGGCGAACAGCAGGTGCGCCTCGTCGAAGAAGAACACCAGCTTGGGCTTGTCCAGGTCGCCGGCTTCCGGCAGGTTCTCGAACAGCTCGGAGAGCAGCCAGAGCAGCAGGGTGGCGTACATCTTGGGGGACTGCATGAGCTTGTCGGCGGCCAGGATGTTGATGACGCCCTTGCCGCGGTCGGTCTGCATCAGGTCGGCGATGTCGAGCATGGGCTCGCCGAAGATCTTCTCGCCGCCCTGGCTTTCCAGGGCCAGCAGGCCGCGCTGGATGGCGCCGACGCTGGCGGCCGAGATATTGCCGTACTCGGTGGTGAACTGCTTGGCGTTGTCGCCGACGAACTGCAGCATGGCGCGCAGATCCTTCAGGTCCAGCAGCAGCAGGCCGGCGTCGTCGGCCACCTTGAACACCAGGTTGAGCACCCCCGCCTGGGTTTCGTTGAGCTCCAGCATGCGGCTCAACAGCAGGGGGCCCATGTCGGAGACATTGGCGCGCACCGGGTGACCCAGTTCGCCGAAGGCATCCCAGAAGGTGACCGGGAAGGCCTGGTAGGCGTGGTCCGTCAGGCCGAGTTTATCGACACGCTCGGCGACTTTGGCATTGCCGCCGCCCGCTTGGGAAATGCCGGAGAGATCGCCCTTCACGTCGGACATGAAGCAGGGCACGCCGATGGCGGAAAACTGTTCCGCCAGGCTTTGCAGGGTCACCGTCTTGCCGGTGCCGGTGGCGCCGGTGATGAGCCCGTGCCGGTTGGCCATCTGCGGCAGCAGATGCAGTTCCATGGTGTCGTTCTTGGCGATGAGCAGGGGCGCGGTCATGGGGTCTCCTCGGAAAGTTCCGTGCATTCTAGGAGACCGCCGCGCACCGCGACAGTGCGGCGGGGCACAGCCGGCTTCGGCCAAAGCGGCCGAGTGTTCACCGACGGCGGGGCGGCGGGTGGCCGCATGGCTTGTCGCGCCGGTCCGGCGTTTGGTGATAAAACCCGGTTCCACCGCCGCACCGAGGATAGGCCATGCGCTGCAACATCCCGATCCACGCCGTAAGCATCCGGCGCGATTCCCTCCGTCGCCGCCTTGCCCGCGCCGCCGCCGGGGCCATGCGGGCGGCGGCCAGGGCGAAACGGCTGGCCTGAACGCATGCCGCAACGCTGCCCCCGCCGCATGCCCGCTTCCCGCGAACCGTGCGCCGCGCCCTGATGCAAGCCCTGCTGCTGCTGGGCGTCGGTTATGGCGCCCTGGTTCTGGCCGTCTTTCTCGGACAGTCGTCGCTGCTCTACCTGCCCGACCTGCCTTCCCGCGAACTGCTGGCCTCACCCCGCGACATCGGCCTGGACTACGAGGAGGTGCGCCCGCAAACCGAGGACGGC
>JBBIIR010000212.1:0-4442 GCA_037446455.1 Hydrogenophilales bacterium
ACCACCTGCTGCCCGAAGGGGACCGCCTGCTGCACGCCTTCGATTTCGTGCCGCACGCCCGCCTGGACGACCTGATGGTCAGTTTCGCCCCGGACGGCGGCGGGGTCGGGCCGCATTTCGATTCCTACGACGTCTTTCTCATCCAGGGCCTGGGCCGCCGGCGCTGGGAGATCAGCGGCCAGGATGATCTTGCGCTGGTGGAGGGCGCTCCCCTGCGCATCCTGCGCGACTTCCGCGCCGAGCAGTCCTGGGAGCTGGAACCGGGCGACCTGCTCTACCTGCCGCCGCGCTTCGCCCACAACGGCGTCGCCCTGGGCGACTGCATGACCTGGTCGGTGGGCTTCCGCGCGCCGAAGGCGCAGGAAATCGTCGGCGAGTTCCTCAACCACCTGCAGGACACCCTGGACATCCCGGGCATGTACGCGGACCCCGCGCTGCGCCGCCCGCGCCACCCGGCCCGGCTGCCGGACGAACTGGTGGACTGGGCGGCGGAGCTGGTGGCTTCCCTGCGCTGGGGCCGCGCCGACATCGTCGACTTCCTCGGCCGCTATCTCAGCGAACCCAAGGCGCATGTCTTCTTCGACCCGCCGCCGCGTCCGCTGGCGCCGGCCGCCTTCGCGCGGCGCGTCGCCGTTGCCGGGGTGGCGCTGGACGCGCGCAGCCGCTGCCTGTTCAGCGCGCGCACCTTCTTCATGAACGGTGAACGCGTCGAGGCCGCGCCCGCCCTGCTGCCCGCCCTGCGCCAACTCGCCGACCACCGCCGGCTGCCGCCGGGCAAGTACGCGGACAGCCTGCTGGCTCTGCTGCACGCCTGGTATGCGGCCGGCTACCTGCGCGTCGCGCCGGCGCATGGTTAACGCGAAAGTCGCGTAGGCGACTTCTCGACGCTCCCCTCTACCGCGTGCGGGAGAGGGGTTGGGGGTGAGGGAAACGGGCATGACTTTTATGCTTCGGGGCGTCTCCTCAAAGTCATGTCGGGTTAGACCGTGTATATTTTTGTTACTAGAATGCTTCAACCTCGTGATCGCCGCCCGCCATGACCAGCACGCCCATCCCCGACCTCTCGCGTGAACACCTCACGGACCTGTTGCGCGCCCATGACATCACGCCGACCCACCAGCGCATCGAAATCGCCCAGGTGCTGTTCTCGCGCCGCGAACACCTGTCGGCGGAGCAGATCATGGCTCTCGTCAACCGCCGGCACAGTGAAACCTCGAAGGCCACCGTCTACAACACCCTGCGGCTGTTTCTGAAAAAAAAGCTGATCCGCGAGGTCATCGTCGATCCCGACAAGGTCTTCTTCGACCCCAACACCACGCCGCACCACCATTTCTACGATACCCACAGCGGCGAACTCATCGACATTCCCGCCGCCGATCTCAGCATCCATGGCCTGCCCGAACCGCCGCGGGGCATGCTGACCGAGAGCGTGGACATCATCGTGCGCATCCGGCCGGGCGCCGCCGCCACGGCCTGAACCCTTCCAGCCTCGATCGCGGAGAACCCAGCATGCACCGACGCGCATTCCTGCGGGGCGCCGGCGTCGCCCTGGGCGCCGCCACCGCCAGCCTCGCCCCGCGCGCCTTCGCCGACGGCCCCGCCATCCGCTGGCGCCTGGCCTCCAGTTTCCCGAAGAGCCTGGACACCATCTACGGCGCCGGCGAACGCCTGGTCGAGCGGCTGCGCCAGATCACCGCCGGCAAGTTCCAGATCCGCGTGTTCGCCGGCGGCGACCTGGTGCCCGGCCTGCAGGTCATGGACGCGGTACAGAACGGCACCGTCGAATGCGGGCACACGGCCAGCTACTACTACGTCGGCAAGAACATGGCCTTCGCCTTCGACTGCGCCCTGCCCTTCGGCCTCACCGCGCGCCAGCAGAACGCCTGGATGTACGCGGGCGGCGGCCTGCGGGCGATGCGCGAACTGTTCCGGCAGTACAACATCATCCAGTTCCCGGGCGGCAACACCGGCGCGCAGATGGGCGGCTGGTACCGTCGCGAAATCAAGTCCCTGGCCGACCTGAAGGGTCTGAAGATCCGCATTCCCGGCATCGGCGGACAGATCATGGCGAAGCTGGGCGCGGTGCCGCAGACCCTGGCCGGCAGCGACATCTACCCGGCCCTGGAACGCGGCGCCCTGGACGCCACCGAATGGGTGGGGCCCTACGACGACGAGAAGCTGGGTTTCCACAAGATCGCCAGGCATTACTACTACCCCGGCTGGTGGGAGGGCGGTCCGCAGTTGTCCTTCTACGTCAACCTGGCGAAATGGAACGCCTTGCCCGAGGCCTACCGGGCCGCCTTCGAGGCGGCCTGCGCCGAGGCCAACGTGGTCATGCTGGCGGAATACGACCAGCGCAATCCGCTGGCCCTCGCGCGGCTGCTGAAGCAGGGCGCCCGTCTGCGGCCGTTTCCCAAGGACATCATGGAAGCCGCGCGCAACACCGCGCTCGCCATGTACGACGCGGAAGCCGCGAAGAACCCGAGCTTCGCGCGCATCTACGGCGACTGGAAGAAATTTCGCGATCTGCAGTTCGAATGGTTCAAGGTGGCGGAAGCCTCCTACGCGAATTTTCTCTATTACGCGAAGTGAGGGGGGTCCCCGGTCGCGCTCAAGTCGCGGACCGCTCGTGTCGTTATCCTGCATACGCCCGCATGGGCGGGGCGCGAAAGGGAAGCCATGTTCGAATCCGCGGAACTCGGCCACAAGGTCGACAAGGTAACCTATGACCGGGAAGTGCCGGCCCTGCGGGAAGCCCTGCTCGACGCGCAATACGACCTGATCAGCCAGCGCGGATTCCAGGTCGTCATCCTGGTCGGCGGCGTCGACGGCGCCGGGCGCAGCGAATGCGTGCACCAGCTCAACGCCTGGCTCGACCCGCGCCACATCGAGACCCACGGCATGGGGGAAATGTCCGACGAGGAACGCGATCGCCCGCCGATGTGGCGGTTCTGGCGCGAGTTGCCGGCCAAGGGCAAGATCGGCGTGTTCCAGGGATCCTGGTACAGCCTGCCGATCCTGCATCGTGTCTACGGCGAAACCAGCAACGCCGCCCTGGCCGAAGCCATGGAACGCAACGTGCGTTTCGAGCGCATGCTCAGCGACGAGGGCGCCCTGATCCTCAAGTTCTGGTTCCACCTGTCCCAGGCCGGGCAGAAAAAACGCCTGCAGGCCCTGGAGAAGGATCCCCGCAGCCGCTGGCGCGTCACCGAACGCGACTGGCGGCATTTCAAGCTGTACGACCGCTTCGCGCGGGTCTGCTCGCAGTCGCTGCGCGTGACCGGCACCGCGCACGCGCCCTGGCACATCGTCGAGGGCGCGGACGCGCGCTATCGTGAACTGATGTTCGGCCGTATCCTGCTGGAGGCCCTGCGCAAGCGCCTGGACCGGCCCGCGGCCGTCGGCGACACCCCCGCCCAGCCGATGGCGCCGGCGGTCGATCAGCTCAACATCCTGAGAGCGCTGGACCTGACCGCCAGCCTGCCCAAGGCCGCGTATCAGCAACAACTGGAAGCCTGGCAGGGCCGCCTCAACCTGCTCACCCGCGACAAGCGCTTCGCCAAACTCTCCGTGATCTGCGTGTTCGAGGGCCACGACGCCGCCGGCAAGGGCGGCGCCACCCGCCGCATCACCGGCGCCCTCGACGCGCGGCGCTATCAGGTCATTCCCATCGCCGCGCCGAGCGACGAGGAGAAGGCCCAGCCCTATCTGTGGCGTTTCTGGCGGCACATCCCGCGGCGCGGCCGCCTCGCGCTGTTCGACCGTTCCTGGTACGGCCGCGTGCTGGTGGAACGGGTGGAAGGCTACTGCGCCGAGCGCGACTGGCGACGGGCCTACCGCGAAATCAACGAGTTCGAGGCGCAACTGGTCGAACACCGCGTGGTGCTGGTGAAGTTCTGGCTGTCGGTCAGCGAGGAGGAACAACTCAAACGCTTCCGCGAGCGCGAAGCCACCGGTTTCAAGCGTTACAAGATCACCCCGGACGACTGGCGCAATCGCGAGAAATGGCCCGCCTACGAACAGGCGGTGTGCGACATGGTCGACAAGACCAGCACGGAAATCGCGCCCTGGACCCTGGTGCCGGCCAACGACAAGTACCATGCCCGCATCCAGATCCTGAAGACCCTGTGCGAACGCATCGAGGCCGGACTCCGAGCCAGGAACTGATTCGGACCTGCCTGACTTTCAGCGCACGGCGAGCAGTTCCACCTCGAACACCAGGGTGGCGTTGGGGGGAATGACGCCGCCGGCGCCGCGCGCGCCGTAGCCCAGATCGGGCGGGATGGTCAGCTTGCGGCGGCCGCCCACACGCATGCCGGCCACGCCCTCGTCCCAGCCGCGGATCACGTAGCCGCGGCCGAGGGGAAAGTCGAAGGGCTCGTCGCGGTCGACGCTGGAGTCGAACTTGCCGCCGTCGGTCAGCCAGCCTGTGTAGTGCACCC
>JBBIIR010000213.1:0-4426 GCA_037446455.1 Hydrogenophilales bacterium
CCGCCGCAGATACTCGATCTCCGCGAGCAGGCCGCGCGCGTCGTCGGCCGGGTTCAGGCGCAAGGCGGGCTCCAGGAAATCGAACAGGCCATGCGCCTGGGCCAGACGCCGCGAGGCCGGCGCCCCCGCCGCGCAGTGCCGCAGCAGCATGGCGCGCAGCCCGGCGCGGGCGTGCCAGCCCGGCAGGGTGTTGTAGCTGACGTAAGCCACGCCGTTGGCGGCGAGCTGGCGCGCGCACACCGCCAGGATCGCGTCCTGGACCGGGCGCGGCACCCAGGAATAGAGGCCGTGCGCCAGGATGTAGTCGAATTCCCCCAGATCGGAGAGGTCGTCGCCGACACTGCGGTGCAGCACCCGGATGTTGTCCAGCCCCAGTTCGCCGATCCAGGCGCTCGCCTCGTCCACGTGCGCGCGGGCGAGGTCGATGCCGACGAAGCGGCTGCCGGGCAGGTGAAACGCCATCGGCACCAGGTTGCCGCCGCCGGCGCAGCCCAGCTCCAGCACCCGGCAGGCCTCCGCCGGCGCCGTCTCCACCCCGAACAACCGCGCCAGGGCGCCCAGGTAATCCGGATGCGTATCGGTGATCGGCACGCTTTCATAGGGTAGGTCGTCGTAGCTTTGCAGGGTGGTCATGGCCATCCGCTCCCGGGGAATGCGGCATGATAATTCCATTGCCCCAACGCGCCATCTGGCCAAGGCGCTATAGTGGGCTTGTCCCACGCGACCTTGGAGGCCTGTCATGACGGAAGCCGACACTCTGCTCGATATCGCCCTGGATCTGGCGGAAAGCCAGGGCTGGGAGGCGGTGCGCCTGCACCAGGTGGCCGCCGGCGCCGGCCTCGGCCTGAACGACATCCGCCGCCATTACCGTGAAAAGGACGCCCTCATCGATGCCTGGTTCGACCGCGCCGATGCGGCCGCCCTGGCCTTGACCGCAGGCGGGGAGCTGGACGGGATGCCACCGCGCGCGCGCCTGTTCCGCCTGATCATGACCTGGCTGGATGCGCTCGCGCCGCGTCACCGGGTGACGCGCGAGATGATCTGGTCGAAATGCGAACCGGGCCACGTGCATATCCAGATCCCCGCCATCCTGCGCATCAGCCGCACCGTGCAATGGCTGCGCGAGGGCGCCGGGCTGAGCGACACCGGGCTGGCGCGCGCCGTCGCCGAAACGGCCGTGACCGGCATCTACCTGGCGACCTTCCTGTGCTGGCTGAGTGAGGAGGATGCGGAGTTCCCGCGCACGCGGCGCCTGCTCGACAGCCTGTTGGCGCAAGCGGAAGCGGTCGCCCTGGCCTGTCCCCTGTTCGCCCCCGGCGCCGCGTCACGGACGACGACTTCCGTCCAGACGGCGGGCTGAAGGACATTGGACACGCTGACCCATACCCTGGCAGGGGTGCTGCTGGCGCGCGCCCTGCCGGCCTGGGGCGGGGGCCTGTCCCACGCGCGGCGGCAAATCGCCTGTGGCGTCGGCGCCGCTTTTCCCGACGTGGACTTCGCGCTACAACTGCTGGCGCCCCAGGTATTTCTCAACCTGCACCGGGGCCCCACCCACTCGCTGGTGCTGCTGCCGGCATGGGCGGCCTTGCTCGCCCTGGCGCTGACCTGGCTGTGGCGCCGCCGCGACGGCGGCTCCTGGCGCGCGCTCTGGCCGCCCTGCGTCGCGCTTTGCGCCTTGGGCCTGGGCAGCCACATCGCGGGCGACTGGGTCACGCTGTACGGCACCCGGCTGTTCTATCCCGTCCTGCCGGATGTCTACGCCCTCGAACTGAGCTGGGATTTCAACCCCTGGATCGCGCTGCTGGTCCTCGTCGGCGCGTTGCTGGGTTTTGCCCGCGCGGCAAGGGGCCCCACCATCGCGCGCGCCACCCTGTTGCTGGTGGTCCTGCTGCTGGCGGCGGCGGTTCCCCTGCGGCGGCAGGCGCTGGATCTGGCGCAACGCGATGCGCCACTGCCGGCCGAGGTGTGGGCCCTGCCCCAACCCCTGTCTCCCTTCCACTGGCATTTGATCCAGCGGCAAACCGGCGGCTACCGCGCCGCCTTCGTCGATCTGCTGGCCCCGGCAGGGGGAGCGGAAGGCGTGGCGGCCCCCGCCGCACACAGCGGGCCGGGCGGTTATCGCGCGCGCGACGACCTGATCTGGCGCCGGCACGACAGCCCCGAAACCTCCCCTCTGAGCCTGCTGGCCTGGAACCGCGCGGAGATCGGCGCCTTTCGCGCCTTCGCCCGCATCCCCGCGCTGTATCGCATCGACGAGGACCCGCGCGCCACCTGCGTATGGTTCGCCGACCTGCGTCACGCGCTGCCGCTCGGGCCGCCACCGTTCCGGCAGGGCCTCTGCCGCGCCGGCCACGCGCCGGAGTGGCGACTCCATCGTCTGCGCTATTTCAGCGAGGATCGTCGCCAGGCCCTGTAAGCGGCGGCGCGCGGAGTTCACGATTCCATAACATTTCCGCCAGCGCCGCGCGGCCGGGGAATTTGCCGGCACACTCGCACTCCATGGCATCAAGAGCCCATGTTCCGCTCCTGCTTCCACCTCGCGAGAAACCGCCATGTTTCAAACCCGCACGATGCAAACCCTGCTGCTCTCCCTGAGTCTCGCCGCGCTGCTCGGCGCCTGCGCCCGTGACAGCACCTCGGCGCCCGCCGCCGCGAAAACCCTCGACCCCAACGCCCAGCTCGACAGCATCGTCCTCGGCATGGGCTGTTTCTGGGGCGCGGAACGGCGCATGGCGGCGCTGCCCGGCGTGGTGGACGTGGAAAGCGGCTACGCCAACGGCGAAATCGCCGGCAGCTACCAGGCGGTGCTCGCCCAGGAACGCGCCCTGCGCGCGGGCAAATCGGCGAAGCGCAACCACGCCGAAGTAGTGAAGGTCACCTACGACCCGGCGAAGACCACCCTGGAAGCCGTGCTCGCCGGCTTCTGGGAAAACCACGATCCCACCCAGGGCGACCGCCAGGGCAACGACGTCGGCAGCAACTACCGCAGCGCCGTGTACACCCGCTCGCCGGCGCAACTGGAAATCGCGCAACAGACCCGCGCCGCCTTTCAAACCGCCCTCAGCCAGGCGGGACGCGGCGCCATCACCACCGAGATCGCGCCGCTCAAAGCCTATTTCCGCGCCGAGGAAACCCACCAGGACTACCTGGTGAAGAACCCCAAGGGCTACTGCGGCCTGGGCGGCACCGGCGTCAAGTATCCCGGTGCCGGCAAGTCCACCGCGGCCGCCGCCGCGGCGCCAGGCCTCGACGGCAAGGCCCTCGCCTTCGGCCGCCAACTGGTGGTGTTCGAGGCCGAGGACTGCGCCTTCTGCAAGCAGTTCAAGGCCGAGGTGCTGGACCACTGGAAATCCCCGGTGCCCATCCGCGCCACCCTCAGCCCGCAGGCGCCGACCGGCTGGAAGCTGGAGAAGGCCCTGTTCGCCACGCCCACCATCGTCCTCTTCGAGAACGGCCGCGAAGTGTCCCGCTACACCGGCTACAACGGCGAGCGGGAACGTTTCTGGAAATGGCTGGGACATCGGCTGCTCACTCCCGAACAGCGCCGCATCGCCTTCGAGCAGGGCACCGAGCGGCCCTTCACCGGCTCGCACCTGGACGAGAAGCGGCCCGGCTGGTTCGTCGACCCCATCAGCGGCGCCCGCCTGTTCCGCAGCGACGCCAAGTTCGACAGCGGCACCGGCTGGCCCAGCTTCTTCCAGCCGGCGCCAGGCGCCCTCACCTACCACGAGGACCGCAGCCACGGCATGAAGCGGGTGGAGGTGAAGAGCGCCAGCTCCGGCATCCACCTCGGCCACGTCTTCGACGACGGCCCGCCGCCCTCCGGCAAGCGCTACTGCATCAACGGCAACGTGCTGAAGTTCGTGGCGGACGCGGAGAAGTAAGCCTCACCCCCAACGACCCCGGCGTGCGGCGCATCCTCAGGCTCATGGGCCCCGCCGCCCTGGGGGTGTCCGTGGCCCAGATCAGCCTGCTCATCAACACCCTGTTCGCCTCCTTCCTGGCCACCGGTAGCGTGTCGTGGCTGTACTACGCGGACCGGCTCATGGAATTCCCCGCCGGCATGCTGGGCGTGGCCCTGGGTACCCTGCTGCTGCCCTCCCTGGCCAAGCATTACGCCGACAACGATCCCAGGGAGTATTCCCGCCTCCTGGACTGGGGCCTGCGCATGACCCTGCTGCTGGCCGCTCCCGCCGCCGTGGGCCTGGGCGTGCTGGCCGTGCCCCTCGTCGCCACCCTGTTTCAGTACGGCGAGTTCGGCGCGCATGACCTGGAGATGACGCGCCGGGCCCTGGTGGCCTACAGCATCGGCCTGGTGGGCATCATCCTGGTGAAGGTGCTGGCCCCCGGTTTCTACGCGCGCCAGAACATCAAGACGCCGGTGAAGATCGCCCTCTTCACCCTGCTGGCCACCCAGGCCATGAAC
>JBBIIR010000214.1:0-4404 GCA_037446455.1 Hydrogenophilales bacterium
GCCCTGCTCGTCGGAGACGCCCTGCTAAGCCTCGCCTTCGACGTGCTGGCAAGGCCGCTGCCCGGGCTGGATGGCGAAACGCGCGTGGAAATGCTCGGCCTGCTGGCGCGCGCCTCCGGTTCCCGCGGCATGGCCGGCGGCCAGGCGGTCGACCTCGACAGCACCGGCAAGACCCTGGATCTGGCCGAACTGGAATTCATGCACATCCACAAGACCGGGGCGCTGATCCAGGCCGCGGTGCTGCTCGGGGCCTTGTCCGCCGGTGCGCTGGACCCGGCCGCCCGCGCCGGACTGGAACGTTATGCCCGCTGCGTCGGTCTCGCCTTCCAGGTCATGGATGACGTGCTGGACATGGAAACCGATACCGCCACCCTGGGCAAGACCGCCGGCAAGGATGCCGCCCAGGGCAAGGCCACCTATCTCACCCTGATGACGGCCCGCGAGGCCCGCGCATACGCGGCCGAACTGATCGCCGACGCCGAACGCGCCATCGAGCCCTTCGGAGCGGCCGCCCGCCGCCTGGCCGAGATCGCGCGTTTCATCGTCGAGCGCCGCTACTGACGCGAAAGTCCCCATGAGCCTGCTGGAAAACCTGCACAGCCCCGCCGACCTGAAGAGCATGGGCCGCGCCGACCTCGAGTCCCTGGCCGACGAATTGCGCGCCTTCGTCATCGACAGCGTCTCCAGGACCGGAGGCCATCTGGCTTCCAACCTGGGCGTGGTGGAACTCACCCTGGCCCTGCACCATGTCTTCGACACCCCCGAGGATCGCATCGTCTGGGATGTCGGCCATCAGACCTACGTGCACAAGATCCTCACCGGGCGTCGCGAGCGCATGCACACCCTGCGCCAGACCGACGGCCTGTCGGGCTTTCCCAAGCGCGAGGAAAGCGAGTACGACGCCTTCGTCGCCGGCCACTCCAGCACCTCGATCTCCGCCGCCCTGGGCATGGCCGTCGCCGCCCGGCTGAAAGGCGAGGAACGTCGCGTGGTGGCGGTCATCGGCGACGGCGCCATGACCGCCGGCATGGCCTTCGAGGCCCTGAACAACGCCGGCGCCATGGACGCCAACCTGCTGGTGATCCTCAACGACAACGACATGTCGATCAGCGCCAACGTCGGCGCCCTCAACGCCTACCTCACCAAGCTGATGTCCGGCCGCATCTACAACAACCTGCGCAGCACCGGCGAGCGCCTGCTCTCCAATCTGCCGCCCATCCACGAATTGGCGCGGCGCGCGGAGGAACACCTGAAGGGCATGGTGACCCCCAGCACCCTGTTCGAGGAGTTCGGCTTCAACTACCTGGGTCCGATCGACGGCCACGACCTGGACGCGCTGATTCCGACCCTGGCCAACATCCGCCAGCTCAAGGGCCCGCAATTCCTGCACATCATCACGCAGAAGGGGCGCGGCTATAACCCGGCCGAGGCCAATCCCTGCCTGTACCACGGCGTCGGCAAGTTCAAGATCGAGGTCGGCGTCGAAGCCAAGGCCGCCAGCAAGCCCAGCTACACCGAGGTGTTCGGCCAGTGGCTGTCCGACATGGCGGCGGCCGACGAGCGCCTGGTGGGCATCACCCCGGCCATGTGCGAGGGTTCCGGACTCAACGCCTTCGCCGAGCGCTTCCCCAAGCGCTACTTCGACGTCGGCATCGCCGAACAGCACGCCCTCACCTTCGCCGCGGGCCTCGCCTGCGAGGGCCGCAAACCGGTGGTGGCGATCTATTCCACCTTCCTGCAGCGCGCCTACGACCAGCTCATCCACGACATCGCCCTGCAGAAGCTGCCGGTGCTGCTCGCCATCGACCGCGCCGGCCTGGTCGGCGCCGACGGTCCCACGCACGCGGGCGCCTTCGATCTCTCCTTCCTGCGCTGCGTGCCCAATCTGCTCATCGCCACGCCCTCCGACGAGGACGAATGCCGGCGTCTGCTCAGCACCGCGTTTCTGCATGACGGCCCCAGCGCGGTGCGCTATCCGCGCGGCGCCGGGCCGGGCGCCGCCATCGATCCGGGCCTGGAGCCGCTGCCCATCGGCTGCGGCGTGCAGCGCCGCGAGGGCCGCGAAATCGCCATCCTGGCCTTCGGCAGCATGCTGACGCCCGCCCTGGCGGCGGCCGACAAACTGGACGCCAGCGTCGCCGACATGCGCTTCGTCAAACCCCTGGATCGCGAACTGCTGCGGCGGCTCGCCGAAACCCACAGTCATTTGGTGAGCGTCGAGGAGAACGTGGTCATGGGCGGCGCCGGCGCCGCCGTCGCCGAAGCCCTGGCCGAGATGGGCGTGGTTCGCCCCATCCTGCACCTGGGCCTGCCCGACCGTTTCGTCGAGCATGGCGATCCGGCCGAACTGCTGCGGCGTTGCGGCCTGGACGCGGCCGGCGTGGAAGCCGCCATCCGCGCGTTCGTGATTACCTGATATATTTACTCAACTATTGCGGCGGTTTATACTGCGTCCAACCCCCTTCAGGAATTCGCCATGAGCACCTGCGAAGCGGTCTGCAATACCGCCAGCCCCTGCCCCACTCCGGCCATCGCCGACGTGCAGAATTATCCCGACTCGCGCCAGATCGCCATCGACAAGGTGGGCATCAAGGCCATCCGCCACCCGGTGCGGGTGCTCGACAAGACCGGCGGCGCCCAGCACACCATCGCCAGCTTCGGCATGTACGTCTATCTGCCGCATCACTTCAAGGGCACCCACATGTCCCGCTTCATCGAGATCCTGAACGGCAACGAGCGGGAATTCTCGGTGGAATCCTTCGAGGACGTGCTGCGCCTGATGGTGAAGAAGCTGGAAGCCGAATCCGGCCACATCGAGATGAACTTCCCCTACTTCGTCAACAAGAAGGCGCCGGTGTCCGGGGTGCAGAGCCTGATGGACTACGACGTCACCTTCATCGGCGAAATCAAGAACGGCGAGTACCTGCAAACCATGAAGGTGCTGGTGCCCTGTACCAGCCTGTGTCCCTGCTCGAAGAAGATTTCCGAGTACGGCGCCCACAACCAGCGCTCGCACGTCACCATCAGCGTGCGCACCAACGCCTTCGTGTGGATCGAGGACATCATCAAGATCGCCGAGGACAACGCCTCCAGCCAGCTCTACGGCCTGCTCAAGCGCCCCGACGAGAAGTTCGTCACCGAACGCGCCTACGAGAACCCCAAGTTCGTCGAGGACCTGGTGCGCGACGTCGCTGCGGCGCTGAACCGGGATGCGCGCATCGATGCGTATGTGGTGGAGGCGGAGAATTTCGAGTCGATCCACAACCATTCGGCGTATGCACTGATCGAAAGCGACAAGACCTCGCGATCCTGAGCGGCGACTCGAAATCGCGTTTTCTCCGGGGTCGCATCCCCGCTTCATTCGGTCTTACGCCGTCATTGCGAGGCGGCGAAGCCGCCGCGGCAATCCAAGTGGACGTCTGAACAAAGATCGCCACGGCCTGCGGCCTCGCGATGACGGGAGCGCACCGGCCCCGCCTGGTGCCGGAATGCGGCGCATAATGCGCGGCATATCCCACGCCAGACCGTGCCGCATGCAGCCCATCGCCATCTTCCGCCACGCCGCCAGTGAAGGCCCGGGTCATTTCGCCCGGGTCATCGAAGCCCGCCAGTTGCCGTGGCGGCTCATCGCCATCGACTCCGGCGATCCGGTGCCCGCCACGCCCGATGGCTTCTCCGGGCTGGTATTCATGGGCGGACCGATGAGCGTGAACGATCCTCTGCCGTGGATCCCGCCGCTGCTGGAACTGATCCGCGCGGCGGTGGCGCGCGATATCCCGGTACTCGGCCACTGCCTCGGCGGCCAGCTCATCGCCAAGGCGCTGGGCGGCGTGGTCGGCCGCAACCCGGTGCGGGAAATCGGCTGGGGCGAGGTACGCGTGGTCGACTCGCCCGAGGCGCGCGCCTGGTTCGGCGACATGCCTTCCTTCCAGGCCTTTCACTGGCACGGTGAAACCTTCTCCCTGCCGCCCGGCGCGGTCCACCTGCTGTCCAGCCCGCACTGCGCCAACCAGGCCTATGCCTTGGGTAAACATCTGGGCATGCAATGCCATGTGGAGATGACCGAGGCCATGATCCAGGAATGGTGCGTGGTGGGCGCCGAAGAACTCGCCGCCGCGCGCGGCCCGGCGGTACAAAGCGCGGCGCGGATGCAAAGCCTGGCGGCCACCCACCTGCCCGCCCTGCGGCGTTGCGCCGAAGGGCTCTACGCGCACTGGTTGCGGGGCCTGCGCGCATGAACGAAACGACCATCTCCCTGCCCCGCCTGCGTAGCCTGATCGGGTTGCGTGTGCGGCACCGGGGCGAGGTCTGCGTGGTGGTGGAAGTGCTGGAATCGCCTCCCGCCCTGGTGCTCGAACCGCAATCCGCCGCCACCCTATTGGTCGACCAGCATGGCCAGCCCTG
>JBBIIR010000215.1:0-4393 GCA_037446455.1 Hydrogenophilales bacterium
CCTCGAAGCCTTGCGCGGCGCCGGCGTCGAGGTCCTGGTGTTCCGGCCGGATTTCGGCCCGCGTCTGCGCCGCACCCGCCTGCGCCGCATGCACCGCAAGCTGGTGGTGGTGGACGCCGGCGTCGGCTACGTGGGCGGCATCAATTTCATCGACGACTTCAACGGTCGCGACCTGCGCGCCCCCCGCCAGGACTATGCCGTGCGCGTGGAGGGGCCGCTGGTCGCCGACATGGCCGATGCCGCCCGGCAGCTCTGGCGCCGGGTGACCTGGAGCCGCCTCGGGCTGCGCCGCGGCGAGGGCGCCTGGCTGCGGCCGCGGACCGAGGCGGCCGGCGACCAGCGCGGCCAGTTCCTCACCCGCGACAACCTGCGCCGCCGGCGCGCCATCGAGGTGGCCTACATGCATGCGATGCACCGCGCCAGGGAGGAGATCCTCATCGCCAACGCCTACTTCATGCCCGGCGTGCGCTTCCGCCACGCCCTCATCGACGCCGTCCGCCGCGGTGTCCGCGTGGTCCTGCTGATGCAGGGGCACAGCGACCATCCCTTCTATCAATTGGCCGCCCGCGCCCTCTACCGGCATTTTCTGGAAAACGGCCTGGAGGTGTACGAGTACCACGCCAGCGAATTGCACGCCAAGGTGGCGGTCATCGATGGTCGCTGGGCCACGGTCGGCTCCAGCAACATCGATCCCTTCAGCCTGCTCCTGGCGCGCGAGGCCAACCTGGTGGCGCACGACGCGCGCTTTGCCGGAGAACTGCGCGCCAGTCTGGAACGCCTGCTGACCCGGGGCGCCCGCCGCATCCGCCGCCACGACTGGAGCCGCATCCCCTGGTACGCCCGTTTCGCTTCCTGGCTGGCCTACGGCGTCGTGCGCGGCTTCATGGGACTGATCGGCTACGCCCAGGGCGGGGAGAGCGGCGGCGGGCGGCGGCGCTGAAACCCGGGCTGCCCGGTCCGCTGGCCGCGGCGCGGAACCAACTCCGGGCTGGCGCGGTATTGTCATGGATACTTAGGGCGTGAAGGAGCTGTGATGGCCATCCCCTGGATGTGGGTGTTGAAAACCGTTCCCTGGAGCGAGGTCATCGCCAATGCCCCCAAGCTCGTCGATGGGGCGAGGAAACTGTGGGGCAGCGTCGGCAAGCAAGGGAGCGCGCCGCGGCAGACGGACGACGGCGCCAGCACCGTCCCGGGAAGCGCGCCGGCGGAGGCGACCCTGGCCCGTCTGCACGAACGCGTCGGCGACCTGGAAGCCAACCTGGAGGCGGTGCACGGGCAGATCCTCGCTTCCAGCGAACTGATCCGGTCCCTGGCCGACCAGAATGCCCAGCTCGTCCGCCATCTTGAGGAGTTGCGCCTGCGCCTGCGCCGGCTGGGTCTGCTCGCCCTCGCCGCAGGCGTCGTCGCCATGGCGGCTCTGGCGATGTCCCGGGGCGGATGATGTCGCTCGTTGGCAGGGCGCTCGAAGCCGTCGCCCCGACACCGGCCCTCGCTGGCCTCGCAATGGGGAGGCAGGTGCGCGAGGCGCCTCGCCATCAGGTCCCCCAGGGCCGCATCAATGTGTGGGATACGCCGAGGTGGTCGAGGACACGGGCGACGATGAAGTCCACCACCTGTTCCACGTTTTGCGGACGGTGATAGAAGCCGGGATTTGCGGGCATGAGGGTGGCGCCAGCCTCGGCCAGCAGGGTCATGTTGCGCAGGTGGACGAGCGAGAAGGGGGTCTCGCGCGGTACCAGGATGAGCGGACGCTTTTCCTTCAGCATGACGTCGGCGGCCCGTTCGATCAGGTTGTCCGCCAGGCCGTGCGCGATGGCGGCGAGGGCGCCCATGCTGCACGGGCAGACCACCATGGCGTCGGCCGGATTGGATCCTGAGGCGGCGGGGGCGAACCATTCCTCCTTGCCGTAGGCCGCGAGAGCGCCGCCGTGGCCGGCGAAGCGGGCATCGAAAAAGGCGGCGAGTTCGCCGGTGTCGGCGGGCAGGCCCAGGTCCAGTTCCTGGCGGGCGACGATGCGCGCGGCAGGCGAGACCAGCAGGTCGACGCGGCGGCCGGCGCGCAGCAGGCATTCCAGCAGGCGGATGCCGTAGGCCATGCCGGAGGCGCCGGTGAGGGCGAGCGTGACGCGATTCATGGGGTCTTTCCGAAAGTGCCGGATGGCGGGGATTGCAGCAGATACGCGGCGGCGAGGCCATTGCCCAAACCGGTGATCCAGGCGGCGCCGAGGAACAGGGGCAGCAGGGCGATCAGGCTGGCGCCGGGCATCAGCCAGACGTCCACCAGCATGAGCTGGCTGCCGATGTGGGCGAAGGCCGCCAGCAGCGACAGGGCGACC
The DNA here is from genome assembly GCA_037446455.1 of Hydrogenophilales bacterium. Classification (GTDB taxonomy): domain Bacteria; phylum Pseudomonadota; class Gammaproteobacteria; order Burkholderiales; family Thiobacillaceae; genus PFJX01. The sequence continues at coordinate 2,337 of JBBIIR010000215.1, forward strand.
GGCCCGAACCAGCGTGCCGGCAGGCGGATGGCGGCGATCAGCACGAGCAGGCTGGCGACGCCGCCGGCTAAACTGAGCAGGAAGGCGGGCGTGAGGAACTGGCCGAGGGCCAGGGCGCCGGCGACGATGCGCAGGCCGGCCACCCAGGCGGCCATGCGCCAGCCGTAGCGGTACAGCACCACCAGGGTGACGATGTTGGCCAGGCCCGGCTTTACTCCCGGAATGGGCAGGGGAATCGCCGCCTCGGCCAGGGTCAGGCCGATCGCCGCGGCGGCCAGCGCGGCCACGCGGCGGTCCTCGCCGCTGGCGCGGAGTTCAATAACTGAGGGTGTCATAGCCGGCGGCGGCGTTTTCCACCGCGACCCGGTTGGGCAGGCAGACCGCCGCCGCGCCCGGCGGAATCCAGCCCTGGCGCACGCAGAGCTGCAAGGGGCTTGGGTCGGCGGCGATGCGCACGCGGCCGTCGCGGATCTCGACGCGGCTGACGCCGAGCGGGCCGGCGACCTCGATGACGCGGTTCAGGCGCAGGCTGGCTTCCGTGTGCGGCTTGCCGTCCAGGCGGACGATGACCCGACCCTCCTGGCTGCCCGCCTGGCGCGCCGACAGCGCCACCACCAGGGCGAGGCCGAGGGCCAGGATCAGCCAGTCGCCTGGCCGCAGGAGCCCGGCGCGGCGCGTCGTCAAGCGAGTTCCCGGTGCCGCACGAGTACCTGCTGGCCGTCGCGGAAGTGGTCGGCCAGGGTTTCCGCGAAATACACCGAGCGGTGCTGGCCGCCGGTGCAGCCGAGGGCGACCGTGAAATAGCCGCGGTTGTCGCGGATGTAGGCCGGCAGCCATTTCGCCACGTAGGCGCGGATGTCTTCCAGCATCGCCAGCACGGGCGCGTGCCCCTGCAGGAAGGCGATGACCGGCGCGTCGCGGCCGGTCAAGGGACGCAGCATGGGGTCGTAGTGCGGGTTGGGCAGGCAGCGCACATCGAACACCAGGTCGGCGTCCATGGGAATGCCGTGCTTGAAGCCGAAGGATTGGAAGACCAGGGTGAAGGCGGCGCTTTCCAGCCGCAGGAAGTCCTTGATCCAGGCGCGCAGGCCGTTGGCCGACTGGTCGCTGGTATCCATCTGGTGGCTGATGGCGGCGATGCGCGAGAGCAACTCGCGTTCCTCGCGGATGGCCTCCTCCAGGGAGCGCTCGCCGCTGACCAGGGGATGATGGCGGCGGGTCTCGGAGAAGCGCTTGACCAGGGTGTCGTCCTTGGCGGTGAGGAACAACACGCGCAGGTCCAGGCGCTGGCGCAGCTTCTCCAGTTCCTCCGGCAATTCCGCCAAGCCGGCGCCGCTGCGCGCGTCGATGCTCATGGCGGCATCCGTGACGCGGGTCAGGCGCAGGTATTCGACCGCCTCGGGCAGCAGGGCGGCGGGCAGGTTGTCGATGCAATAGAAACCGGCGTCCTCCATGGCCTTCAAGGCCACGCTCTTGCCCGAGCCGGACAGGCCGCTGATGAGGACCAGGCGCATCACTCGCCGCCTGACGGACTGGAGGCGGCGATGGCCGCGCGCTGGCGCTCGGAGAATTCCTCGGCCGAGTTGAAGCCGCGCAGCTTGAGGACGTGATTGCGCACCGCCACCTCGACCAGCACGGCGAGGTTGCGGCCCACCGCCACCGGGATGCGCACCTCCGGCACCTCGACGCCGAGGATGACGCGATTGCTCGCGCTCATGTCGAGGCGGTCGAGGGAGCGCCAGGTTTCCGCCGGGGTGAGATGGATGATGAGCTTGAGGTTCTTCTTCGGCTTGACGGCGGTTTCGCCGAACAGGCGGCGGATGTTCAGCACGCCCAGGCCGCGCACCTCCATGAAGTCCTGCAACAGCGTGGGGCAGCGGCCCTCCAGGGTGTCGAGGGAGACGGCGAACACCTCGAGGGCGTCGTCGGCCACCAGGCGATGGCCGCGGCTGATGAGTTCCAGGGCGAGTTCGCTCTTGCCGACGGCGGGGTCGCCGGTGATCAGCACGCCCACGCCGGAAACCTCGAGGAAGACGCCGTGCAGGATGGTGGAAGGC
>JBBIIR010000216.1:0-4389 GCA_037446455.1 Hydrogenophilales bacterium
GTAGAGGCCGGCGGCGAGGCCGTCGCGGCTGCCGAGGGCGAAGGCGGCGAGCAGCGTGCCCACCGAGGCCACCACCAGGTAGGCCGCCTGTTCGCGCAGATGGCGCGCCGCCAGCACGCCGAGCAGGCCGACCAGCAGGGTGGCCAGGGCCAGCGGCAGCAGCCAGGCATCGAGCAGGCCGGCGAGGCCGCCGGCCTCGGCGCCGAACAGCAGGGTGGACGCGCGCAGGATGGCGTAGGCGCCGACCTTGGTCATGATCGCGAACAGCGCCGCCACCGGCGCGCTGGTGCTGGCGTAGGCGGCGGGCAGCCAGAGATACAGCGGCAGCAGCGCCGCCTTGAGGGCGAACACGGCGAACAGCAGCAGGCCGGCGGCGCGCGCCGGGCCGAGGTTTTCGGCGGGCGTGGCGGGTATCAGCCGGGCCAGGTCGGCCATGTTGAGGGTGCCGTAGAGGCCGTACAGGGTGCCGACGGCGATGAGGAACAGCGACGAGCCCGCCAGGTTGATGACCACGTAATGCAGGCCGGCGCGGGTGCGCTCGACGCCGCCGCCGTGCAGCACCAGGCCGTAGGAGGCGAGCAGCAGGACCTCGAAGAAGACGAACAGGTTGAAGACGTCGCCGGTGAGAAAGGCGCCGGACAGGCCGAACAGTTGCAACTGGTAGAGCACATGGAAATGGCGGCCGCGCGTGTCCAGCCCGTGGCTGGCGTGCCACAGCGGAAACAGGGCGAGGACGCTGGTGAGCAGCAGCATCCAGGCCGCCAGGCGATCCGCCACCAGGATGATGCCGTAAGGCGCCGGCCAGTCGCCCAGCGCGTAGCTGAGGATGGCGCCGTCCGCCACCGCCCGCGTCAACGCCAGCGCGACGCCGATCTGCGCCAGCACCGCGGCCAGGGCCAGGGCGCGGCGCAGGCGGATGTCGACATGGCGCAGCATGAGCAGGACGATGCCGGCGCACAGCGGCAGCAGGATGGGGGCGATGGCCAGATGACTCATCGTGCGTCCCTTTTCCCGGCGCCGGCGCTCATGGCTTGTGCTCCGCGTCGACGTGGTCGTCGCCGAGCTCGGCGCGCGCCTTCAGGGCCAGCAGGATGACGAAGGCGGTCATCGCGAAGCTGATGACGATGGCCGTCAGCACCAGGGCCTGCGGCAGGGGGTCGGCGTAGCCGGGCAGGCCGGTGCCGATGACCGGCGGCTGGCCGATGGCCAGCCGGCCCATGGCGAACAGGAACAGGTTGACCGCGTAGGACAGCAGGGTCAGGCCCAGCACCACCGGGAAGCTGCGCCCGCGCAGCATGAGATAGACGCCGCCGGCGGTGAGCACGCCGATCAGCGCGGAGAGCAGGGCTTCCATCAGCGCGCCTCCCCGCTCGCAGCGGCCGCGGCATCGTGGCTGGCGTTGTGCATCAGACCCAGGTGGATGAGGATCAGCAGGGTGGCGCCCACCACGACGAGATACACGCCGAGGTCGAAGGCCATGGCGGAGGCCAGATGGATATCGCCGACCAGCGGCCAGTGCAGGTGGCCGAAGGTCGAGGTGAGGAAGGGATGCTCGAAGTAGAAGGAAGCCAGCCCGGTCAGGGTGGCGATTCCCAGACCGGCGGCGATGGCGGGGTGCATGTTGGCGGACAGCCGCGCGTGCGTCCAGGCGACGCCATTGGCCATGTATTGCATGATCAGGGCGACGGCGGTGACCAGGCCGGCGATGAAGCCGCCGCCCGGCAGGTTGTGGCCGCGCAGCAGGATGAACACCGACACCAGCAGGGCCAGCGGCAGCAGCAGCCGGGTCAGCGACGCCATGATGGCCGGATGCGGGTCGCCGTCCCAGGCGCGCCCGTCGGCGTCGCCGGTGTGGCCTTGCAGGCGCATGTTGGACAGCATGGCGTAAATGGCGAGACCGGCGAGAGCCAGCACGGTGATCTCGCCGAGGGTATCGAAGCCGCGGAAATCCACCAGGATCACGTTCACCACGTTGCCGCCGCCGCCGCCGGGCACGCTGTGCGTGAGGTAGTAGCCGGAAATGCTGGAGAAGGGCCGCGACAGTACCGCCCAGGCCAGGGCGGCGACGCCCAGGCCGGCGAGGCCGGCGATGCCGGCGTCGCGCAGGCGGCGCGCCGCCGACGACTCCACCGGGCTGTGGTGGGGCAGGAAGTAGAGCGCCAGCAGCAGCAGGATGATGGTCACCACCTCCACCGAGAGCTGGGTGAGGGCGAGATCCGGCGCCGAGAACTTGACGAAGGTGAGCGAGACCAGCAGGCCCACCGAGCCGACCAGCAACAGCGCCATGAAGCGTTGCCGGTGCAGGGCGACGGTGGCGACGGTGGCGATGACCATGGCCAGCGCCGCCAGCCCGCTCACCGGGTCCACCGGCATTGAAGCGCGCGTACCGGACAGCGGGCTGCCGCTGCCCATCCAGCCGGCGAGGCCGAGGCCGAGGATGGCCAGCATGAACACCAGCAGCATGCGTTGCAGGGAGGCGTTGTCGAGGCCGCGGGTGACGCGGGAAGCGGTGGCGAGGAGGACGCCGAGCAACTGTTCGTAGATGCGCTTGGCGTCGAGCCGGCCCTCGTTGCGCGCGTGCCAGGCGAACAGCGGCTTGCGTCCGGCATACAGCAGGATGCCGCCGGCCAGGGCGATGACGCTCATCCACAGCGCCGCATTGAAGCCGTGCCAGAGGGCGATGTTGAACGCCGGCGGCGGCGCCTGCAGCACGGCGGCCGCCACCACGCCGAGCAGCGGCGCCACGGTCAGCCCCGGCAGGATGCCGACCAGCAGGCACAGCACCACCAGGATTTCCACCGGCACCTTCATCCAGCGCGGCGGCTCGTGCGGGGTTTTCGGCAGATCGATGGGTTCGCCGTTGAAGAAGACGGCGTGGATGAAGCGCAGCGAGTAGGCGACGGCGAAGACCCCGGCGAATGTGACCGCCGCCGGCAGCAGCCAGCCGAAGGACAGGCGATCGGCCATTTCGGCCGCCTCGGCGAAGAACATCTCCTTCGACAGGAAACCGTTGAACAAGGGCACCCCGGCCATCGCCGCGGCCGCCACCATGGCCAGGGTGGCGGTGTAGGGCATGTGCTTCCAGAGGCCGTTGATGCGGCGCATGTCGCGCGTGCCGCACTCGTGGTCGATGATGCCGGCGGCCATGAACAGGCCGGCCTTGAAGGTGGCGTGGTTGATGATGTGGAACACCCCGGCCACGGCGGCGAGTGGCGTGCCGATGCCGAACAGCGCCGTGATCAGGCCCAGGTGGCTGACCGTCGAATAGGCCAGCAGCCCCTTCAGGTCGTGCTTGAACAGGGCGATGACGGCGCCGACCAGCAGGGTCGCGAGGCCGGCGCCGCCGACCAGCAGCGTCCACTCCCAGGTTCCCGAAAGCGCCGGGAACAGGCGCGCCAGCAGGAACACCCCCGCCTTCACCATGGTCGCCGAGTGCAGGTAGGCGGACACCGGCGTCGGCGCCGCCATGGCGTGCGGCAGCCAGAAGTGGAAGGGAAACTGCGCCGACTTGGCGAAGGCGCCGAGCAGGATGAGGATCAGCGTCGGCCGGTACAACTCGTGGCCGCGGATCAGGTCGCCGGCCGCCAGCACCGCGGAAAGTTCGTAGCTGCCGACGATCTCGCCGAGCAGCAGGATGCCGCCGAGCAGGGCGAGGCCGCCGGCGCCGGTGACGGCCAAAGCCATGCGCGCGCCGGCGCGGGCATCCTGGCGATGGCGCCAGTAGCCGATGAGCAGGAAGGAGGACAGGCTGGTCAGTTCCCAGAAGATCAGCAGCTGGATCAGGTTCTCCGACAGCACCACGCCCAGCATGGAGCCCATGAACAGCAGCAGATAGGCGTACAGCCGGCCCAGGCTGTCGCGCTCGGACAGGTAGTAGAGCGCGTAGAGGATGACCAGCAGGCCGATGCCGAGGATCAGTCCGGCGAACAGCAGGCCGAGGCCGTCGAGGCGGAACGACAGGTTCAGGCCGGCCTGGGGAATCCAGTCCAGGCGCTGCACCAGGCTGCCCTCCGCCAGCGCGGTGGGCAGGCTGGCGGCCAGCAGCGCCATGGCCGACAACGCGGCCCCGGCCGCGCCCCAGGCGCCGACCCCGCGGCCGTGGCGGCATAGCCAGGGAACCAGGGCCGCCGCCAGGAAGGGGACGAGGACGAGCAGGAGCAGGGACATCGAAGGATTATAAGTGTTCGCTGAAATGGTGGGTCAATCAGACGCAATCCGCGGGCGCGTCAGCAGGCTCCGCCCGCCGCATCGTCGGGCTCCGGTTCGCGCACCGGGATGCGCCACAGGAAGAACAGCAGGACGAGTCCCAGCGCCGCCAGCATGAGCCGGTGCCAGGGCGATTGCATGAGCAGGATGGAAGTGCCGAAGGACAGGGCCATGAGCGCGTAG
>JBBIIR010000217.1:0-4384 GCA_037446455.1 Hydrogenophilales bacterium
CCGTCGCCTACACCGCCCAGGGCTTCAAGAGCGCCTACCGGGTGATGGCCAACGATGCCCAGCAGGGCAAGGTGCTGGGCGAATACGCGGTGGGCAAGCTGGGCGCGAAGAGGATCGCCATCATCGACGACCGCACCGCCTACGGCCAGGGCCTCGCCGACGAGTTCGAGAAGGCCGCCAAGGCCGCCGGCGGCGAGCTGGTGGCGCGCGAATTCACCAACGACAAGGCCACCGATTTCACCGCCATTCTTACCAGCATCAAGGGCAAGAACCCGGATCTGGTGTTCTTCGGCGGCATGGACCCGCAAGGCGGCCCCATGGCCAAGCAGATGAAGCGGCTGGGCCTGAAAGCCACCCTGCTCGGCGGCGACGGCCTGCAGAACGCCAACTTCATCAAGCTGGCCGGCGCCGAAGCCGAGGGCGTGGTGGCTTCCTCCCCCGGCCTGCCCATCGACACCATGCCGGGCGGCGCCGCCTTCCGCGAGGATTTCGAAGCCAAATACGGCGTCATCCAGGTGTACGCGCCCTACGCCTACGACGCGGTCTACGTGCTGGTGGCGGCGATGATGCGCGCCAACTCGGCGGAGCCGGCGAAAGTGCTGGCGGAGTTGCCGCGCACCGATCACCAGGGGGTGACCGGCCCGATCCGCTTTGACGCCAAGGGCGACACCATGGACGGCGCGGTGACCCTCTACCGCGTCAGGGATGGCGCCTGGCGGGTGCTGGAAACGGTGAAGTGAAACAGCTTGTAGCGGGTAGCCGGTAGCTTGTAGCGCTGTCTTGCGCGCCCATGGCGCGGAAACTCTGGCTACCCGCTACCGGCTACGCGCTACCCGCTCGACAATGGACATCTTCACCCAGCAGCTCATCAACGGCCTGGTGCTGGGCAGCATCTACGCCCTGGTCGCCCTCGGCTACACCATGGTGTACGGCATCCTGGAGCTGATCAACTTCGCCCACGGCGAGGTGACCATGATCGGCGCCATGGTGGCGCTCACCGTCATCGGCGTGGTGCTGGGCATGGCGCCGGAACTGCCCGGCATGATGGTGGTGCTGGCCGGACTGCTGGTCGCCGTGCCCGCCTGCATGGCGCTGGCCTTCGGCATCGAGAAGGTCGCCTACCGGCCCTTGCGCAAGGCGCCGCGCCTGGCGCCGCTGATCACCGCCATCGGCGTGTCCATCATCCTGCAAAACCTCGCCATGCTGGTCTGGGGGCGGCAGTACGTGTCGTTTCCGGCCATCCTGCCGCAGGGCCAGTACGAGGTGTTCGGCGCCCACATCACCGACCTGCAGCTGGTCATCGTCGCCCTTTCCCTGACCACCATGGCCTGCCTGTGGCTGCTGGTGGAGAAGACCCGTCTGGGCCGCGCCATGCGCGCCACCGCGCAATCCAAGGAAGTGGCGCAGCTGATGGGCGTCAACATCGACCGGGTGATCTCCGCCACCTTCATCATCGGCGCCGCCATCGCCGCCGTCGCCGGCGTCATGGTGAGCGCTTACTACGGCCTGGCGCATTACTACATGGGCTTCCTGCTGGGCCTGAAGGCGTTCGCGGCGGCGGTGCTGGGCGGCATCGGCAACATCGCCGGCGCCATGCTGGGCGGTCTCCTGCTGGGCGTCATCGAGGCCCTCGGCGCGGGTTACATCGGCGATCTCACCGGCGGCTTCCTGGGCAGCCATTACCAGGACGTGTTCGCTTTCTTCGTGCTCATCCTGGTGCTGGTCTTCCGCCCGTCCGGCCTGCTCGGGGAACGTGTTGCAAGCCGCGCTTAAGGCCATGCGGGCGCGACCGCGCCTGGCTTACGTTCTGCTCGCCCTGCTGCTCATCGCGCTGCCCTTCCTGGTCGGCGCCGGCCTGGGCAATTCCTGGGTGCGCGTGCTCGATTTCGTCCTGCTCTACGTGCTGCTGGCGCTGGGCCTCAACATCGTCGTCGGTTACGCCGGCCTGCTCGATCTCGGCTTCATCGCCTTCTACGCCATCGGCGCCTATGTCTACGCCCTGCTGGCGAGCCCCCACTTCGGCCTGCACCTGCCTTTCTGGGCGATCCTGCCGCTGAGCATGGCGGCGGCCGGGCTGTTCGGCGTGCTGCTGGGCACGCCCACCCTGCGCCTGCGCGGCGATTACCTGGCCATCGTCACGCTCGGCTTCCACGAGATCATCCGCATCTTCCTGAACAACCTGAACGCCCCCTTCAACCTCACCAACGGCCCGCAGGGCATCAACCTCATCGACCCGATCCAAATCGGCGGCCATGCCCTGAACCGGCCCCTGGAGTTCTTCGGCTTCCTGGTGCCGTCGACCTATCTCTACTACTACGTATTCCTCGCCTTCACCCTGCTCATCATGGGGGTGGCGATCCGCCTGCAGGATTCGCGCATCGGCCGGGCCTGGGCGGCGCTGCGCGAGGACGAGGTGGCGGCGGCGGCGATGGGCGTCAACACGCGCAACGTGAAGTTGCTGGCCTTCGCCATGGGCGCCACCTTCGCCGGCCTGGCCGGCGGCCTGTTCGCCTCGTTCCAGGGCTTCATCAGCCCCGAGAGCTTCAGCCTGTGGGAATCCTTCCTGGTGCTGTGCATGATCGTGCTGGGCGGCATGGGCAACATCCCCGGCGTCATCCTCGGCGCCGTCCTGCTCATCGGCATCCCCGAGGCCTTGCGGCATCTCGGCGACCTGCAACGCGCGACGCTGGGGCAGGTGGTGGTGGATCCCGCGGACCTGCGCATGCTGCTGTTCGGCCTCGCGCTGGTGCTGATGATGATCTACCGGCCGGCCGGCCTGCTGCCCTCGCGCGTGCGCAAACGCGAGTTCGCCGCCCAGGACGGGGTCGCCGAGCAGGAGCAGGCCTCGCTCTACGATACCAAGGCATGAACCTTGATGAACACGCCGGTCCTGCTCCAGGTCTCCGCCGTCAGCAAGCGCTTCGGCGGCCTCGCGGCGCTGGAGGACGTCAGCCTGAGCGTCGGGCGCGGCGAAATCTACGGCCTCATCGGCCCCAACGGCGCCGGCAAGACCACCCTGTTCAACTGCATGACCGGGCTCTACGACCTGAGCGCGGGACGCATCCATCTGGATGGCGCGCCGCTGCACGGGCGCAAACCTCACCATATCGTCGAGGCGGGATTCGCGCGCACCTTCCAGAACATCAGGCTGTTCGCCAACATGACCGCCCTGGAAAACGTCATGGTGGGACGTCACGTGCGCACCCGCGCCGGCGTGCTGGGGGCCGTCCTGAGAACGCCGGGGGCGCGCGCGGAGGAGGCGGCCATCCACGACCGGGCACGCGAACTGATGGAGTATGTCGGCCTCAAGAACAGGGGCCGCACGCTGGCCGGACACCTGTCCTACGGCGATCAGCGGCGCCTGGAAATCGCCCGCGCCCTGGCCACCGAGCCGCGCCTGCTGGCCCTGGACGAACCCGTCGCCGGCATGAATCCCACCGAACGCCGGCAGATGAGCGAACTGTTCCTGCGCCTGCGCGCCGGCGGCCTCACCCTGCTGCTCATCGAGCACGACGTCAAGCTGGTGATGGATCTGTGCGATCGCGTGGCGGTGCTCGACTATGGCCGCAAGATCGCGGAAGGCGAGCCGGCGCTGGTGCGGCGCGATGCCGCCGTCATCGCCGCGTATCTGGGCGGTGATGAGGCATGAGCCTGCTCCGCGTGCATGGCCTCAAGGTGGCCTATGGCGGCATCCAGGCGGTGCGCGGCATCGACCTCGAAGTCGCCGAGGGCGAACTCGTCTGCCTGATCGGCGCCAACGGCGCCGGCAAGAGCAGCACCCTGAAGGGCATCATGGGCCTGGCGCATCCGCGCGGCGAGGTGCTGCTGGCCGGTGAACGCTTGCACAAGCTGCCCACCCACGCCATCGCCGCCCGCGGCCTCGCCCTGGTGCCCGAAGGGCGCGGCGTGTTCGGTCGCCTGACGGTGGCGGAGAACCTGGACATGGGCGCTTACTCGCGCCGCGACCGGGCCGGCATCCAGGCCGACCTGGCGCGCGCCTATGCGCTGTTTCCGCGCCTGGCGGAACGGCGCGCGCAACTCGCGGGCACATTGTCCGGCGGCGAGCAGCAGATGCTCGCCATCGCCCGCGCCCTCATGGGTCGGCCGCGCCTGTTGCTGCTGGACGAGCCCAGCATGGGGCTGGCGCCGCTGATGGTGCGCAAGATCTACGAAACCATCGCCATGATCGCCGCCGAAGGCGTCACCCTGTTGCTGGTGGAACAGAACGCCCACCTCGCCCTGAAAGTCAGCCAGCGCGCCTACGTCATGGAGAGCGGCGAGATCACCCTGTCCGGCGCCTCCGCCGAACTCGCCGCGAATCCGCGCGTGCGCGCCGCCTATCTGGGCGAGTAATCTCCGCCGACGTCCGTTGCGGTTTCGCAAC
>JBBIIR010000218.1:0-4382 GCA_037446455.1 Hydrogenophilales bacterium
TTCCGGGGCCGTTCGGCGGGCGCGGAGCATGCTCCGCGAAACCCCCGCCTCACCCCCCAGCCCCTCTCCCGCCTGCGGGAGAGGGGAACTTCGAGAAGTCGCCATGCGACTTTCACGTAAGCCATCAGACGCCCGGCGTCAGCCACAACAGACTGTCGAAGCGACCGCCCTCGCCCTGCTCGACGCGCATGCGGGCCATCGCCGCGGAGCCGATCCGCAGGCGGTAGGCGTGCGCGGGCGGCAAACCGAGGACGCGGCAAATGGCCATGCGCATGACGCCGGCATGCGCCACCAGCAGCACATGCCGGCCGGCGTGCAGGCGCAGCAGATCCTCGTACGCAGCCGTCACGCGGGCCTGGAAATCGGCCAGGTCCTCGGCGTCGCGCGGGCGCCGCGCCAGGGGATCCAGCTTGAAGGCGAACACGCAGCCGGGCTCCTCGCGTTCCAACTCCGCGGCGGTGCGTCCTTCCCAGACGCCGAATCCCACTTCCGCCAGGCGCGGCTCCACGGTCAGCGGCAGACCGGTCTCGTCGGCCATGCGCGTGGCGAAGGCCAGGCAGCGGCGCAGCGGCGAGGAGACGATGGCATTCCAGGGACGCTCCCCGGCGGTGGCGCGGGCCATTTGCGCCCAGCCCTTGTCGGACAGGGGATCGTCGGTCTGGCCACGATAGCGCTTGCCGCCCACGGGTTCGCCATGGCGCAGGAAATCCAGGGTGGTGAGCACGGCCGCCATGGCGCTAACGATTGCGCAGCAGGCGCTCCACCTCGCGGCACAGGGCGTCCACCTCCAGCACGGCCAGGGCGGCGCGGCTGCCGAGGGCATGGATGCTGGCGCCGAGGGCGGCGCATTGCCGGTAAGCGGTACGGCTCTTGAGGCTGGCCGCCAGCATGGGGATGCCGAACTCGGGCAGCATGCCGAGCACCTCGCGCGCCAGCAGGGTGTTGGGCTGCATCTGGTTGACCAGCAGGCGGGCCTGCAGGTCCGGGTTCTTGTGGCGGGCGTGGGCGATGGCCTCGCGGATGCGCACCGAAGCCCACAGGTCGAGCGGCGAAGGAATCACCGGCACCAGGGCGAGATGCGCGGCTTTCAGGGCGCTGCCGGTCACCGGCGCGGATGCGGCCGGCGGACTGTCGATGACGATGTAGTCGAACTCATCCTGGCGCTTGCGCAGGGCCTTGTGCAGCTTGCCCTCCTCGCCGGAGACGTCCTCCACCTCGGCCGGGAAGCCCTCGCCCATGCCGGCCCAGTGCACCGCGGTGTTCTGCGGGTCGGCGTCGGCCACCAGCACCCGTTTGCGGCCGTCGGCCAAGGCCCCCGCCAGCAACATGGCCAGGGTGGTCTTGCCCGCTCCGCCCTTCTGGTTCACCACCGCGATGATCTTCGCCGCCATGTCCGCTCCTTTCAGCCAGCACGGATGGTAGCGCCGAGATACGGCGAATGCAGCCTCGCGGGTATAATTCGCGCGTTCGAAATCTCGGGACCGCGACATGGGCTTTCTCGCCGGCAAGAAGATCCTCATCACGGGCATGATCAGCAACCGTTCCATCGCCTACGGCGTGGCCAAGGCCTGCCATCGCGAAGGCGCGGAACTGGCTTTCACCTACCAGGGCGACAAGGTGCGCGAGCGCGTGCTCGGCCTGGCCGGGGATTTCTCCGCGCAACCCCTGGTGTTCCCCTGCGACGTCGCCAGCGACGAGGAGATCGCCAGCCTGTTCGGCGAACTCGCCCGGCACTGGGACGGGCTCGACGGCCTGCTGCACTCCATCGCCTTCTCGCCGAAGGAGGCCCTCGCGGGCAATTACCAGGATTTCGTCACGCGCGAGAACTTCCGCATCGCGCACGACATTTCCAGCTATTCCTTCACCGCCATGGCCAAGGCGGCGCTGCCCATGCTGCAGGGCCGCTCGGCCGCCCTGCTGACCCTGTCCTACCTGGGCGCGGTGCGTTACGTGCCGCATTACAACGTCATGGGGCTGGCCAAGGCCAGCCTGGAGGCCAGCGTCTATTACCTGGCCGCCGGCCTGGGGCCGCGGGGCATCCGCGTCAACGGTCTGTCCGCCGGCCCCATCAAGACCCTGGCGGCCGCCGGCATCGCCGATTTCAACAAGCTGCTGGCCTGGGGCGAAAAGCATGCCCCCCTGCGCCGCAACGTCACCATCGAGGAAGTGGGCAACACCGCCGCCTTCCTGCTGTCCGACCTGGCGAGCGGCGTCACCGGCGAGATCACCTACGTCGACGCGGGTTTCAACTGCACCGCCGGCCTGGCGGTGGACGAGTAGAAGCCCCGCGGCTTCAGCCAACAGCCGGACGAGTCCGGCTGTTGGCGCTTCGAAGCTTACTCCGCCTTCGCGTCCAGCGCCGTCTGCGCGATCTTGATGCTGGCTTTCGCCTTGGCGCTTTCCAGATAGGCGCGCATTTCTTCCTGGGCCTGCAGCCGGCGCAGATCGACGCGAATCTTCTCGGTCTGCTCGGCCGGCGGCTCGACGGGCAGCACACGACTGACGCGGTAGAGGCGATAGCCCTCGGGCGACTCGACCCCCACGTGGGCGGGCAACTTGTCCGCGGGCGCGGCGAAAATGGCGCGTACCGCGGCGGATTGCAGTTCCAGGGGACGCATCCGCGACACCGTCATCGGCGCCGAGAAGTTCACCTCCGCCTGCCCCGCCTGCGCCGCCGCGAGCGCCTTGGCGCCCGCCTCGACGGCCAGCTTGGCGGCCGCCGCGCGGGTGAGTCGTGCGCGGATGTCGGCGGCGACCTCGGCCAGGGGCAGCAGACCGGGCGGGCGATGCTCCAGCACGCGGGCCGCCACCAGCGTGTTGGCCGCCACCTCGGTGGCCTCCGTATTCTGGCGCTTGCGCAGGGCATCGTCGCTGAACAGGGCCTCCATCAGGCGCGGGTTGCCCAGAATGGCGGGCTGGGCAGTCTGCCCCTTGGCGATCCAGCCGCTTTCCTCCAGCTTCAGGCCGAATTCCTTGGCTGCCGGCTCCAGGCTGTCGGGCTGCTCGTACACCAGATTGCTGAAGCGTTCGGCGGAATCCAGGAAGCGGCGCTGCGCTTCCTCTTGCCGCAGTTCGCGCCGGATTTCTTCCTTGACCAGTTCGAAGCCCAGCTTGGCGCCACCCACCACGCCGTCCAGACGGATGATGTGGTAACCGAACTGGCTCTCCACCAGGCCGCGAATCTCGCCCGGCTGCATGCCCCAGACCGCGTCGGCGAAGGGTTTCACCATCATCTCGCGGCTGAAGGCGCCAAGATCGCCGCCCTTCGCGCCGGAGCCGGGGTCCTGCGAATGCTTGCGCGCCAGTTCGGCGAACTTGCCGGGCTGATCGCGCAATTCGGCCAGCAACAGTTCGGCCTTGTCCCGCGCCGCCTGCCGGGTTTTCTCGTCGGCGCCGGCGTCGACCTTGATGAGGATGTGCGCGGCGCGGCGCTGCTCAGGTTCGGCGTAGCGCGCGACATTGGCCTCGTAGTGCGCGCGCGCCTGCGCCTCGCTGACCGCCACCGCGGATTCCAGTTGCGCCTGGGACAACACCAGGAATTGCACGCGCACCTGATCCGGCGTGGTGTAGTCCTGCTGGCGCGCCTTGTAGTCGGCCTCGATGGCCGCGTCGTCGATGTTCACCGCGGCGCTGTAGGTTTTCGCGTCGAAGGCCGCTTCCCGCACTTCGCGCTGCTCGGCGAGCAGCCGGGCCATGCGCTCGGACACCGGCCTGGGCACCAGGGCGCCTTCACCGTAACCGATCTGCACCTGCCGCAGCAGCATATCCTGGCTGATCATGGCGATCAGCTCGCCCTGGCTCATGCCGCGGTTGCGCAGCCAGGCTTCCATGCGCGTCTGCGAAAAGGCGCCGTTGTCCTGGAAGATTTCCAGGCCGCCGAGGACTGCCTGGATTTGCGGCTCGAGGATGGTAAAGCCCGCCTTTTCCGCTGTCATCGAAAGCACGCGGGTATTCACCAGTTGGTCGATCACCAGCTTGCGCAGGGCGCCCTCCTCGACCTGGCCGCCCAGAGCTTCACGCTGCTCCTGCAGGGTGTTGGCGAACTCGCGCTGCGAGATGGGCTGATCGTCGATCTCCGCCGCCGGCGGTTCCTGCCCGCCGCCGGAGAAATAGGAGTCGATGCCCCAGAAGGCGAAGGGAATGATGAGCAGGCCCAGGATCACTTTGGCGATCCAGCCCTTGGCGCGTTCGCGAATGGCTTCTAGCATGGCGGTGCAATCACTCGGTCATGGGCTTTGCAACCCGGAACAAAAAAAAGGCGAACTCGCGTTCGCCTTTGAGGTGTTGGCGGAGTGGACGGGACTCGAACCCGCGACCCCCGGCGTGACAGGCCGGTATTCTAACCGACTGAACTACCACTCCTTGTACTGCTTATGACTACT
>JBBIIR010000219.1:0-4362 GCA_037446455.1 Hydrogenophilales bacterium
GTAGGTGAAGGCGTGGGCGTCGATGCTGCCGGGCTTGATGTTGAAATGCTTGAGCAAATGCTCGCCCACCAGGTGCGGCGCCTTGCCCAAAGCCTCGCCCACGCCCAGATTCACGTTGGGCTCGCGGAAGTAGATGGGCAGCAGCTGCGCGTGGCAGTCCGTCATGTGCACGAGCGAAACATTGCCGAAGGCGGGCGCGTCGTAATAGCCGGCGGGCGCCTTGCCGGCCAGCGCCAACCGGCTGTCGAGAGCGAAGCCGCCGGCCGCGGCGGCGGCGAGCACTTGCAGGAATTCACGACGGGACATGGACATGGCGGGGCTCTCCTGTTGAGGCGTGGGTGCGGCGCATTCTTGCGAGTCGGCCCGCCGCGGTAAATGGTAGCGATGGCCCAGGCCGCGGCGCGCATCGCACCAGCGGCGTCCTACTTCCTGAACACCGAAGCGCGCAGCGGCAGGCCGTTGCTGAGATAGGAATGAAAGTATTCGAGATTGTTGTAGCGCGTGCTGCCGAGCGCGTCCGGCACGTGCCGCGCCAGGCGGTGGCAACTGGCGTAGCGCGCCTGCAGGGTGAGCAACTGGTCGCCGCCGCGGAACACCGGCCAGTGCGTGGCCTGGCCGATGGCCGGCGAGAGGATGTCGCCGCGCAGGCGGTTGCCGGCATTGTCGACGTGGCAACTGGCGCAGGAGAAGTTGAGCTGGCCCGCGCGCGCATAAAAGGTCTTTTTGCCATCCTCGAAGGCGCGGCGGGCGCCTTCGCTTTCCACCCGGATGTTCATCTTCATGCCGTCCGACAGGCTGCGCAGATAGGCGGTGAGCGCCCCCATGGTGGCCGGGTCGCCATGTCGGTAGGGCACCTCGTGGTTGGCCACGCGGCAAAAGTTGATGGCGTCTTCCAGGGTCACCACGCGCCCCCTGGCCTCGTCGAACATGGGGTAATCGCCGGCGATCATGCGGCCGCCGTTGGGCAGGCAGTCGGCATAGGTCAGGGCGGACTGCATGGGGGTACGCCAGAGGAGTTCGCCTTTCTCCACCTCGCCGGCGAAGGGCGGGAATTCCATGATGCTGCGGTACTGCGCCATGGCCTCGGGGTCGAACAGCAGGGCGCCGTGCACGTACTGCTCGGCTTGCAGATCGGGAAACTGCTTGCGGAAGAAGGTTTCCAGCCTCAGGCGATCGTCCTCGGGATTCGCCCATGCCGCGCCCGCGCCGAACGCCAGCGTCAGTCCGACCAGGCATCGGGTCAGGACGGCCATGCCAAGCCCGCGCATGGCTTACAGGCCGAGGAGGAAATCGACCACCTGGTCGATTTCCTCCTCGGTGAGGATGCGATGCCGGCCGAAGGGCGGCATGAAGGCGGCCGGGTTGCCGGCGCCGGCGTCCCAGATCTTCGCGCGCAGGGCGGCGCGGTCGGGAAAGCGCGCCGACATGGCGATGATGGGCGGACCGCTGTTGCCGGTCTGCGCCGCGTCGGGCAGGGAGGGGAAACCGTGGCAACTCAGGCAGTTGCCCTTGTCCTGGCTGAAGGCGATGGCCTTGCCGGGTGGCGTCTTGTCGGCCTTTTGGGCCATGGCCGGACCCGCCGCCGCGAGGGCGAGCAAGCCCAAAAAAAGAAAAGCGCGCAAGCGCATGCGTGTTCCCGGATCGATCTGGTTGCAGGCGGCCCGGCACTTCGCGCCGGGCCCGCGGTGCGCGAGGATAGGCGCAAGCCCCTGCCGGGTACAAGGGTCTATGCGCGGCGCGGGGCGGCAAACCGGGGCCGGCGCCTCACTTGCCCTTGCGCGCCATCTCGTTCGCTTCCCTGCCCTGGATTTCTCGCAGTTCGCGCAGGCGGGCGTCGATGATGGAAAGGGTGTAGAAGTCGGCGTTGCCGGCCCGTTGTCCCAGGCGCAACTGCTCGATGGCCGCGGCGATGCGGTCGCTCAGCGCGTAGGCCTCGGCCTGCGCCAGATGCGCCTTGGCGGTTTGCCCGGCGGCGCCGTAGGCCTCCGCCAGCAGCAACTGGAATTGCGCGTCCGAGGGCCAGTCGCGCCGCCGCTCCCCCAGGAAGTCCAGCGCTTCCGTGACCCGCTTGGCGCGCAGCAGCGCGCGCGCGTAAAGATAGGCGAGCGGCCTGTAGCCGGGATGCCGGACGAGTCCGGCGCGGGCCTGGAGGATGGCTTCCTCGGCGCGGCCTTCCGCGAGGGCCACCTCCATGGCCGCCATCGACACCAGGGGCGAGCGCGCGGCGGTCGCGTCCAGCCTCTCCAGCGCCCGCCGCGCCCGCGCGGTATCGCCGGCGCGCAGGCTGGCCTGCGTCAGGCCGTACCACGCGGCGGCATCGGCCTGATCGCGCGTTCGCGCCTCGAACAGCGTCACCGCGTCGCGCGCCTCGCCCTGGGCGGCCTGCACGCGCGCGCGCACCAGCAGGAAATCGGCGCTGTCGGCATGCTGCCGGTAAGGCAGTTCGCCGACGCGGTTCTGCATGTCGGCGATGCGCTCGAAGGTCAGCGGATGGGTACGCAGATAGGCTGGCGCGTTGTTTTCGTAGAGACGCCCCTGCGCCTGCAGGCGCTCGAAGAAACTGGCCATGCCCTGCGGCGCGAAGCCGGCCTGATTGAGGATGCGCAGGCCGACGCGGTCGGCTTCGCGCTCGTTCTCGCGGGTGAAATCAAGCTGATTCTGCATGCTCAGGGCGGCGCCGCCGGCCAGCGCCGCCTCGGCCACCTGGCTATTCGAGCGGGCGGCGAGTATGGCGACGGCCAGGGCGGCCAGGGAAATGACGCTGGCGTTGCGCTGGTTGTCCACCATGCGGGCGATGTGCTGCTGGGTGACGTGGGCGATTTCGTGCGACAGCACGCCGGCCAGCTCGGATTCATTGCGCGCCGCCGAAATCAGGCCGGTGTGCACGCCGATGTAGCCGCCGGGCAGGGCGAAGGCGTTGATGCTGGCGTCGCGTACCGGGAAGAACTCGAAATGACGGCCGGGCGCGGTCGACGCCGCCACCAGCCGATCGCCGAGGTTGGCCAGGTAATCGGCCACCACCGCGTCGTCGAGGTAATCACTGCTTTCCCGGATCTGCCGCATGATCTCGCGGCCGATGCGTTCCTCCTGCTTCTCCGACAGGGCGCCGCGCGAGGCATCGCCGAGATCGGGCAGTTCGATGGCGGCGGCGGGGGTGGCGAGTATGCCGGCAAGCGCGAGCGGCAGAGCGATGGAGCGTAACCAATTCATGCGGCTATGATACTTGCCCCTGCCACCAGTTCCCCCACGAAGGGGGCAAGCGCCGCCGCCATGAACGAATTCACTCACTTCGACGAACAGGGCCGCGCCATCATGGTGGATGTCGCCGAGAAGGCGGAAACCCGTCGTCTGGCGGTCACCGCCGGCCGCATCGTCATGCGTCCGGAAACCCTCGCGCTGATCCGCGACGGCGTCGCGAAGAAGGGCGACGTCCTCGGCGTCGCCCGCCTGGCCGGCATCATGGCGGCTAAACGAACGGCTGAGCTGATCCCCCTTTGCCACCCCATCCCCCTCACCCGCGTCACGGTGGATTTCCGTCTGGACGAAACCGCCCACGCCATCGAATGCACGGCGACGGCCGAATGCGTCGGCCGCACCGGTGTGGAAATGGAAGCCCTCACCGCCGCCAGCGTCGCCCTGCTCACCATCTACGATATGTGCAAGGCCGTCGATCGCGGCATGGTCATCGAAGCGGTGCGCCTGCTGGAGAAGCTGGGCGGCAAATCGGGACACTGGAAAAGCGGCTGATACGCGCACATGCCGCCTCACTCGCCCCATTTTCTCAAAAGGGCGCGGATATCCGCGCCAAAATTGGGTTCCTCGGCGTTCACGGTGGACGCAGAGGCCTGAGCACGCGACCTGGATTTCTCATGCAACGTCGGCATGCGCGCATTCGTCAATGGCGGGGTTTCGCGGGGTCTCTTATCACTTTTGAGGATCATGGTAGGAAGTCTCCTGGAGGGTCGGATCGATGAATGCATCCGGTAAACGAATGGTCCATCCATCCGTCCGGCTTCGCTTGACCTTCCATGCCAAGCGCTTGACGTTACGCGTCAAAGCCGTGATCCGACGATCCGCCTGATACGCGAGCGAACCGACCCGGACTGGCCTACGGCGAATCCAGCCAGCGGGTCTTCCCGACGACGCGCATTCCAGGCCCCTGCCGCGGACGGGCCGCGCAAACATGGCGGCCCGCGCGTTCAACAGGATCAAACAGCCTCGGCCTCGATGACCTGCTCGAACTCGATGCGTCCGTCCACCACATCCACGCGGATGATGTCCTTGGGGGCGAAGCGGCCGGAGAGGATTTCCTTGGCGAGCGGGTTCTCGATCTGCTGCTGGATGGCCCGTTTCAGCGGCCGG
>JBBIIR010000220.1:0-4361 GCA_037446455.1 Hydrogenophilales bacterium
TCGGTTCGCGGGTCGACGTCTACCTGCCCACCGACGCCAAGCCCCGCGTCGCCCTGGGCGACAAGGTGCGCGCCGCCAGCGACGTGCTCGCCCAGTTCTGAGCATGCACGACATGACGCCCGGCCCAGAGCGGGAACCGGATCCCGGCGCAGAAGGGCTGAGAGCCAAACCGCGCCGGCGCGGCATCTTCCTGCTGCCCAACCTGTTCACCACCGGTGCTCTGTTCGCCGGCTTCTTCGCCATCGTGCAGGGCATGAACGGCCGCTTCGAAATGGCCGCCGTGGCGATCTTCATCGCCATGATCCTGGACGGCCTGGATGGCCGCGTGGCGCGCATGACCAACACCCAGTCCGCCTTCGGCGCCGAATACGACTCCCTGTCCGACATGGTCTCCTTCGGCGTCGCTCCCGCGCTGGTGATGTACAGCTTCGCCCTGCAGGACATGGGCAAGCTGGGCTGGATCGCCGCCTTTGTCTATTGCGTCGGCGCCGCCTTGCGCCTGGCCCGCTTCAACACCATGCTGGCGGTGCAGGACAAGCGCTGGTTCATGGGTCTGCCCAGTCCCGCGGCGGCGACCCTGGTGGCCGGCTTCATCTGGGTGATGGCGGACAATCGCGTTGAGGGCGACGAGGTCAACTGGCTGGGCTGGGGGCTGACCCTGTTTGCCGGTCTTACCATGATCACCAGCCTGCGTTTTTACAGCGGCAAGGACATCAACCTGAAGAAGAGAGTGCCCTTCGTGATCATCGTCCTGGTTGCGCTGGGCTTCGGTCTCATCTCGGTGGACCCGCCCATCGTACTGTTCGCGCTGCTTCTCGCCTATGGCCTGTCGGGCTATATCTACTGGCTGAAACGCCGTCTTACCCGGAAACGCCCGGATGCCTTGCCGAGCGAGAAATAGCTGTTTATATTCGGTTCCATGCGCGACGCCATCCCCAACGGCCATTTCTTCTGTCTCGTGCGGCTTGCCACCCGGCTGCTGCTGCCCCCGCGCGGGCACTGATCACACCTCCCCCCGGCAGTACCGCAACGGTTATTCCTGACCGCCCCAGGCATGGGCGGGCAAGCCATTTGGAGTTTGTCATGTCAGACAGATTGATCATATTCGACACCACCTTGCGCGACGGCGAGCAGAGTCCCGGCGCCGCCATGACCAAGGACGAGAAGATCCGCATCGCCCGGCAGTTGGAGCGCCTCGGCGTCGACGTCATCGAGGCGGGCTTCGCCGCCGCCAGTCCGGGTGACGCCGAAGCCATCAAGGCCATCGCCGGCCTCATCAAGAACTCGACGGTGTGTTCGCTGGCCCGCGCCAACGAACGCGACGTGCGCGCCGCCGGCGAAGCCATCAAGCCCGCCGCCTCGGGCCGCATCCACACCTTCATCGCCACCAGCCCCATCCACATGGAGAAGAAGCTGCGCATGCAGCCGGACCAGGTGGTGGAAGCGGCGGTCAAGGCGGTGAAGATGGCCCTGGAATACACGGACAACGTGGAATTCTCCGCCGAGGACGCGGTGCGTTCCGAGCTGGATTTCCTCTGCCGCGTGTTCGAGGCGGTCATCGACGCCGGCGCCAAGACCCTCAACGTTCCGGATACCGTGGGCTACAGCATTCCCGCCCTGTGGGGCGAGCGCATCCGCCAGCTCATCGAGCGGGTGCCCAACTCGGACAAGGTGGTGTGGTCCACCCACTGCCACAACGACCTGGGCATGGCGGTGGCCAACTCCCTCGCCGCCGTGATGAACGGCGCCCGCCAGGTCGAGTGCACCATCAACGGCCTGGGCGAGCGCGCCGGCAACGCCTCGCTGGAAGAGATCGTCATGGCGGTGAAGACCCGCCGCGACGTGTTCGGTTGCGATTCGCGCATCGATACCACCCAGATCGTGCCCACCTCGCGGCTGGTGTCCCAGATCACCGGCTACCCGGTGCAGCCCAACAAGGCCATCGTCGGCGCCAACGCCTTCGCCCACGAGTCCGGCATCCACCAGGACGGCGTCCTCAAGCACCGCGAGACCTACGAGATCATGCGCGCCGAGGACGTGGGCTGGAGCACCAACAAGCTCACCCTGGGCAAGTTGTCGGGGCGCAACGCCTTCCGCACCCGTCTGCAGGAACTCGGCATCGTCCTCGATAGCGAGGAGGCGCTCAACGCCGCCTTCGCGCGTTTCAAGGAACTGGCCGACAAGAAGCGGGAGATTTTTGACGAGGATCTGCAGGCCCTGGTGGCCAACGAGAGCGGTCTCGACGCCTGCGACCGCTTCAAGCTGGTTTCCCTCAAGGTCTGCTCCGAGACCGGCGAGACGCCGCATGCCTTCGTGGTGCTCTCGGACGGCGGCGGCGAGATTCGCGCCGACGAGTTCGGCGGCGGTCCGGTCGATGCTTCCTTCCGCGCCATCGAGAAAAGGGTCGAGAGCGGCTCCACCCTGCTGCTTTACTCGGTCAACAACATCACCACCGGCACCGATGCCCAGGGCGAGGTGACCGTGCGCCTGGCGCGCAACGGCCGCATCGTCAATGGCCAGGGCGCCGACACCGACATCGTCATCGCCTCCGCCAAGGCCTACCTGAACGCGTTGAACAAGCTGTTCGGCGCCGAGGAACGCGCGCATCCGCAGGTCTGAGCGCTACGCGCCCAGATAAAACGGCGGCCCGCGGGCCGCCGTTTGCATGCCGCATGCGCCGGCGCGGTGGCGCGGCAGGCTCAGCGCATGGGCTGGCTGGCGTAGTACTCGGCGATGGTCTGGATGTCGGCGTCGTTGAGCGGGGCGCCCATGGCGTGCATGGCGGACTGGGCGCGCTTGCCTTCGCGGTAATCCTTCAGCGCCTTCACCAGATAGCCCACCGGCTGGCCTTCCAGGTGAGGCGCGGCCATGATGTTGTCTTGCGCGGCCGGGCCATGGCACTTGTCGCAGCGTTCGGCCCATTGCGCGCCCGCGGTGGGCTTGCCGATCACCGCCTTGGCGGGGCTCTGCACGCTGTAGAAGGCGGCGATGTGCTCCAGGTCCTTGTCCTTGACCCCGGCGAGCATGGTCTTCATTTCGGGGTGTCCGCGCATGCCGGCGAGATACTGCTTCATGGTCGTGAACAGGTAACGGGCGTCCTGGCCGGCCAGGCTGGGCGTCTTGGCGTCGGCGCTTTGGCCTTGCTGGCCATGGCAGCCACCGCACTTGCCGGAGAGCGGTTCGCCCAGGGCGGCATCGCCGACCCCGGGCTTCTCGCGCGTGGCGGCGGGTTGCGCGGCGAAATACAGGGCGATGCCTTCCACCGCGACCATGTCCAGCTTCTCCACGTGAGCCGCCATCACGGCATCCTTGCGGCTGCCGCCATCCTTGTAGGCCAGGATGGCGGTCTTCAGGTAGCCGGGGTGCTGGCCGGCCAGGCTGGGCGTGCCCTTGGTCCGGCTGTTGCCGTCCTCGCCGTGACAGGCGAAGCAGGCGGCGGCGGCCACCTTGCCGGCGGCCAGGGCGTCGCCGCCACCCATGGCGGCGGGCATGGCCGCTTTCTGGCTGGCGTAGTAGGCGCTGATGTTGGCGACGTCGGCTTCGCTCAATTCCGTCGAAAGTTGCCGCAGGGCGACGTGCTGGCGGGCCCCGGTGCGGTAACCGTTGAGGGCGTTGAGCAGATACGCCTCCTTCTGGCCACCCAGGTTGGGGATGTCCGGGCCGGTGCCCTTGCCGTCGAGGCCATGGCAGCTGGCGCACTTGGCCTCGGCGACCGCCTTGCCGGCGGCCAGGTCGCTCCGCGGAGCGGGGGGGGCGGCGGGTTGTTCGCGCGAGCAGGCGGCGAGCAACAGGGAAGCAAGAAGCAGCGAGGGAAGATGTTTCATGATGGCCTCGGTCGTAGGTCGAAGGATCGTAAACTGGGTGGTTCAGCGCTGGATGCAGGGCAGCCTGCCGTCGTTTTCGGTGATCTCCTGGGGCGGCTTGAAGAACCACATCTGCCACATGGAGATGAGCCACATGGCGGCGAAGGACAGGCCCATGAAGGCGCCGGAGATGATCACCACCCAGGCGAAGCCGGTCCACACCTTGGTCAGGTACCAGGCGGCGACGTCGGTGATCAGCACCAGGAAGGGAATGGCGATGAGCGCGCATTTCAGCCAGATGGGACGCACGTAGGCGTGCGAGAAGATGTAGCCGACGATGAAGAAAATGAAGGTGATGGAGAACAGGTGGATGTGGGAGACCCGCACCAGGGTGTGCAGGCTCATGCCCTCGTCCTTGGCGGTGACCTTGGAGACGCCCTCGAAGTTGGTGAAACTGGGCAGATGCGGGTTGGCCTCGGGCGTGTGGCACATCACGCAGTGTTCCTGCAGGATGGGGTTGATCTTGCCCTCGAATTCCTCCTGCTTCGCGCCCGCGTG
>JBBIIR010000221.1:0-4352 GCA_037446455.1 Hydrogenophilales bacterium
CGGCCGCGAGCGAGCTTTCATCGCCGAGGCGGTATATGGCGTCTTGCGCCACCTGCGCAGCCTGCAAGCGCTGGCCGCGCCGGCAGCGAGGCCGTTGGCGGCTTTGCCGCCTTACGGATTCGGCGTGCCCCTTGCGGGCGCCACGCCCCGCCGCCTGCTGCTGGCCTGGCTGGCCCGCCATGGCGGCCGCAACCTGCGCGAGTTCGAATCCCTGGTGGACAAGGACGACCTGGCATGGCTGCGCGGCCTCAAGGGCGCGAAGCTGGACGAGCACTCCGCAGCGATCCGCCTGGACCTGCCCGACTGGCTGCATGCGCGGCTGCATGCCCAATACGGTGATCACTTGCCCGCCCTCATGGCCGCCCTCAACAGCCCGGCGCCGCTGGACCTGCGCGTCAACAGCCTGAAGGCGGGACGCGACGCGTTGCTGGCGGAACTGGCCGGCGAAGGCCTGGCCGCCGCGCCCACGCCCTACTCGCCCCTGGGCGTCCGCCTGCAAGGCAAGCCGGCCCTGCAAAAACACCCGCGTTTCCTGGATGGCGGCTTCGAAGTGCAGGACGAGGGCAGTCAGTTGCTGGGACTCCTGCTGGCGCCGCGCCGGGGCGAGATGGTGTGCGACTTCTGCGCCGGCGCCGGCGGCAAGACCCTGCTGCTGGGCGCCCTGATGCACAGCAGCGGCCGCCTGTACGCCTTCGACGTTTCGGAAAAGCGCCTGGCCAAGCTGAAACCCCGCCTGGCCCGCTCCGGCCTGTCCAACGCGCAGGGCCTGCTCATCGCCCACGAGCGCGACGCCAAGGTCAAGCGCCTGGCCGGCAAGTTCGACCGGGTGCTGGTGGACGCCCCCTGCTCGGGCCTCGGCACCCTGCGCCGCAATCCGGACCTGAAATGGCGGCAGAACCCGCAGTCGGTGGCGGAGCTGAACGCCAAGCAGGCCGCCATCCTGGCCTCGGCGGCGAGCCTGGTGAAGGCCGGCGGCCGCCTGGTCTACGCCACCTGCAGCCTGCTCGCCGAGGAGAACGAGGCCATCGTCGAGGCCTTCCTGGCGGCGCATCCCGAATTCCGCGTGTTGCCGGCGGGCGAGGTGCTCGCCGCCCAGAAAATCCCTCTGGAAATGGGCGCCTATTTCCGCCTGGACCCGGCGACCCACGGCGCCGACGGGTTTTTCGCGGCCGTGCTCGAACGTCGGGCATGAGACGGAGTGTTCTCCCGCTCGCTCTGATGCTGGCCGGCCTCGCCGTCGGCGGCGTTGCCGGCGAGCCGCTGCGCCTGGACGCGCGCGGCTCGGTGCAAGTCGCCTTCACGCCCGGCGACGACGCCGGCGCCCTGGTGGTGGAGGCGGTGCGCAAGGCCCGCAAACAAATCCTGGTGCAGGCCTACAGCTTCACCCACAAGGCCATCGCCCAGGCCCTGGTGGAGGCCAGGCGGCGGGGGGTGGACGTGCAGGTGATCGCCGACCGCCAGCAGATGGAAAGCGTCGCCACCAGCCGCGTGGTGTGGCTGGCGGAGCAGGGCGTGCCGGTCTGGATCGACGCGGACCACGCCGCCGCCCACAACAAGGTCATGGTGATCGACAACGGCACGGCCGACGCCGCGGTGATCACCGGCTCCTTCAATTTCACCCATGCCGCCCAGTTCCGCAACGCGGAGAATCTGCTGCTGCTGCGCGGCAATGCCCCGCTCGCCGAGGCCTATGCGGCCAACTGGCGGCGGCACAAAATCCATTCCCTGCCCCTGCATCCCCGACAGGATAGCCCGTGAATCTTTCCGAAACGCCCAGCAATCTGATCGCCCCCCTGCTCGACACCCTCGGCAACGCCGCCATGTGGACGGAAGCCGCCGTGCTGGCGGCCATCGCCCTGGTCATCGGCTTCGCCGTGTACCGGTTGCGCCAGTGGACGCAGACCCAGGACAACCTGCGCGGCCACCTCACCCACTCCGACTGGAATCGCCTGATCCTGCCCGCCGCCCTGCTGCCGGCGGTGCTGATCGGCCGCGCCATCCTGGGCCACTGGCAGAGCGTGCACGTCTTCAACCTGGTCATGCCTTTGCTGCTGTCCTTCATCGCCATCCAGGGCTGCTTCTTCCTGCTGCGGCGAATCCTGCGGCCCAGCCGCGCCCTGCAGGTGGTGGAGAAGATCGTGTCCTGGCTGGTGTGGATCGTCTTCGCCCTGCACCTCACCGGTTATCTGGACGAGGCGATCGCCGCCCTGAACGCCGTCGGCTTCAACGTCGGCAAGCAGCATCTGTCCCTCTACACCCTGCTGGTGGGCCTGCTGTCGGTCACTCTGACTTTGATGGTCGCGCTGTGGCTGGCGCATCTGCTGGAAAGCCGCCTGATCGGCAACATGCCGCTGGCCCCGAACCTGCGCCTGGCCTTCAGCAAGCTCGCGCGCAGCCTGTTCATCGTCCTCGCCGTCCTTGTCGCCCTGCCCCTGGTGGGCATCGACATTACCGTGCTGTCGGTGTTCGGCGGCGCCCTGGGCGTCGGCCTCGGCCTCGGCCTGCAGAAGATCGCCGCCAATTACGTATCCGGCTTCACCCTGCTGCTGGAGCAGTCCATCCGCGTCGGCGACATGGTGCAGGTCAACGAGCACTACGGCGAGGTGAAGGAGATCGCCACCCGCTACACCGTGCTGCGCTCGCCGAATGGCAGCGAGAGCCTGATTCCCAACGAAAGCATGATCATCAACCCGGTGGTCAACCGCAGCCTCACGGACAAGAACTACCTGCTTTCCGTGCCGGTGCAGGTGGCCTACGGCAGCGACCTCGAACGCGCGCGCGACGTCCTCCTGGACATCGCCGACCGCACCGATCGGGTCCTGCGCGAGCCGCCGCCGCGCGTGCGCCTGCTCGGCTTCGGCGAAAGCGGCATCGACATGGCGCTGGCTGTGTGGATCGCCGACCCGGAGGCCGGCGAGGTCAATTTGCGCTCGGCCATCAACTGGGAAATCTGGGCCGCCTTCAAGCGGGAAAAGATCGAAATCCCCTTCCCGCAAAGGGTCTTGCACCTGGCCGCAAGACCGGCTGCGCGCGCATCGTGAGGCGTACAATGGACCTGTTACTCCCCCGCGAGCGTCTCTGAATGTCAGCCTCCCTGAACGGCCTCATCGAACTGCCCTGGTGGGGCTACCTGCTGGTGGTCCTGGCCCTCACCCACGTCACCATCGCCGCCGTCACCCTCTTTCTGCACCGCGCCCAGGCCCACCGGGCGCTGGATCTGCATCCGGCGGTCAGCCACTTCTTCCGATTTTGGTTGTGGCTGACCACCGGCATGGTGACGCGGGAATGGGTGGCCATCCACCGCAAGCACCACGCCCGGTGCGAGACCCCCGAGGACCCCCACAGCCCCCAGGTGCTGGGCCTGCGCAAGGTGCTGCTGGAGGGCTCCGAACTCTACCGCGCCGAGGCGAAGAACCAGGAAACCCTGGAGCGCCACGGCCGGGGAACGCCGGACGATTGGATCGAGCGCCAGGTCTACACTCCCCACGCCAGCCGGGGCGTCCTGCTCATGCTGCTCATCGACCTGATCCTGTTCGGCCCCATCGGCCTCACCCTCTGGGCCGCGCAGATGCTGTGGATTCCCTTCTTCGCCGCCGGCGTCATCAACGGCCTCGGCCACTACTGGGGCTACCGCAATTTCGCCTGCGAGGACGCCAGCACCAACATCCTGCCCTGGGGCATCCTCATCGGCGGCGAGGAACTGCACAACAACCACCACGCCTACGGCAGTTCCGCCAGGCTGTCCAACCGCTGGTACGAGTTCGACATCGGCTGGGCCTATATCCGCATCCTGGAAATCCTCGGCCTCGCCAGCGTCAAGAAGGTGGCGCCCAAGGTGCGCTGGGGCGAGATCAAGCATTTCTGCGACGCCGACCTGCTGCACGCCATCATCACCCACCGCTACGACGTGCTCACCCGCTACAGCCGCGGCATGAAGCGGGCCTACGCGCAGGAATTGTCGAACATGCGCGGCGTCTTGCCCGACGTGGCAAAGGTCCGGCGCTGGCTCAACCTCGACCAGAACGCCCTCAAGCCGCTGGAAAAGGCCGAACTGCTCTCGGTGCTCGCGCAAAGCGAACGGCTCAAGACCCTCTACCAGATGCGCCAGGAACTCACCGCTCTGTGGGGGCGTTCCACCGCCAGCAGCGAGCAGCTGGTGCGCCAGTTGCAGGACTGGTGCCAGCGGGCCGAGGCCAGCGGCATCGAGGCGCTTGCGCGCTTCTCCTTGCGCCTGCGCAGTTACGCCTGAGCGGCAGGACCAACAAAAAACCCCGCCTCGGCGGGGTTTTTTGTTGGGCGCAACCGGCTCACTTCAGCTTGGTTTCCTTGTAAGGCACATGCTTGCGGGCGAC
>JBBIIR010000222.1:0-4343 GCA_037446455.1 Hydrogenophilales bacterium
TTCGAGTCGGCGCGGCGGCGTGGGCTTTTCGGCCACCGACGGACGCGCGGCGGGCGCTGGCCGCGGTGTCTGCGCGGCGGCCCAGAGGGCGGGCTCGGCCTGGGCGGTGAGGGCGGCCATGTCCATGTCGGCGACGGCGATGATCTCGATGCCGCCGGCCACCTGCCGGTTGGACAGGATGATGGCGCTCGCGCCCAGCGCATCGCGCACCTGGCGCAGGGCGTCGCGGGCGTTCTGGGCGTGGAACTTTTTGATCATGTCAGTACGCGCCGGGCCGCCCCAAGCGTACTGACCCCCCCTCGGGGGGCGGCGAACGCAGTGAGCTTGGGGGCAGTCATGTTAGGCGCTACCGATGAGGGTGACGATGCGGATGGTCTTGCCATCCGGCACCTCGGCATGGGAGAGCACCTTGAGGCCGGGCGCGGAGCGGCGCAGGAAACGCGCCAGCACCGGGCGGATGGCGGGCGGAGACAGCAGGACCGCGGGCAAACCCGCCGTTTCCTGTCGCTCGACGGCCTGGACGGTTTCCCGCACCAGCCGCTCGGCGAGTCCGGGCTCCAGTCCAACCCCCGTGTCGCCACGCGAGGCCAGGGCCTGCATCAGGATGTGCTCAAGGTTTGGCTCCAGGGCCATCACCTGCAATTCCTGCGCTCCTCCAAAGGTTTCGTGGATGATAGCACGGCCCAGCGCGGTTCTGGCCGCGGCGGTCAGCTCGTCGGCGTCCTGCGTGCGGCCGGCGTGCTCGGCCACGGTTTCGAGGATGGTGCGCATGTCGCGGATGTGCACCTGCTCGTCCAGCAGGTTCTGCAGGATCTTCTGCACGGTGGCCACCGGCAGCAGTTTCGGCGTCAGGTCCTCCACCAG
The DNA here is from genome assembly GCA_037446455.1 of Hydrogenophilales bacterium. Classification (GTDB taxonomy): domain Bacteria; phylum Pseudomonadota; class Gammaproteobacteria; order Burkholderiales; family Thiobacillaceae; genus PFJX01. Next base: position 865 of record JBBIIR010000222.1, read on the forward strand.
CTTGGGGTATTGCTTGGCGACGTGGTCGAGCAGTTGCTGGGTTTCCTCGCGCGCCAGCAATTCCGGCGCGTGCTCGTTGATGACCTTGGTGAGATGCGTCGCCACCACGGTGCCGGCGTCCACCACGGTGTAGCCGTAGGTCTGCGCCTGGTCGCGCTGGTTGCCGTCGATCCACACCGCCGGCAGGCCGTAGGCGGGATCGGTGGCGGCCTGGCCGCTCAGGCTGCCGAGCACGCGGCCCGGATTGATCGCCAGGTACTTGCCGGCCACCGCCTCCCCCTCCGCGACGCTGACCCCCTTGAGGGTGATGCGGTAGGCGTTGGGCTTGAGCTGCAGGTTGTCGCGGATGTGCACGGCGGGCACCAGGAAACCCAGATCCTGGGCGATCTTCTTGCGGATGCCGCGGATGCGGCGCAGCAGTTCCCCGTCCTGATGCCGGTCCACCAGCGGCACCAGGCGGTAGCCCACCTCGAGTCCCAGGCGATCCACCGGCGCGACGTCGTGCCAGCTCACCTCGAGGGGCTCCTCCGGCGCGGCGGGCGCCACCTCCGCCGTGGCCGCCGCCGCCTCCGCCCGCTCGCGCTGCGTCAGCCACCAGCCGGCGGCGGCGAGCACGCTGCCGATGAACAGGAAAACGGCGTTGGGCATGCCGGGCACCAGGCCGAGCAGGCTGATGATGCCGGCGGTCATGAACAAGGCCTGGGACCGGCCGAACACCTGCGAGAGGAATTGCTGGTTGAGATCCTGCTCGCTGGAGACGCGGGTGACGACGATGCCGGCGGCGGTGGAGATGACCAGGGCGGGAATCTGCGCCACCAGGCCGTCGCCGATGGCCAGCAGGGTGTAGTTGCTGGCGGCGTTGGCGAGGCTCATGTCGTGTTGCGTCATGCCGACGATGAGGCCGCCGATGACGTTGATGAGCATGATGAGGATGCCGGCGACGGCGTCGCCGCGCACGAATTTCGAGGCGCCGTCCATGGCGCCGTAGAAGTCCGCCTCCTGCGCGATCTCCGCGCGCCGCCGGCGCGCCTCGTCCTCGCCGATGAGGCCGGCGTTGAGGTCGGCGTCGATGGCCATCTGCTTGCCGGGCATGGCGTCCAGGGTGAAGCGGGCGGACACCTCGGCGATGCGGCCGGCGCCCTTGGTGATGACCATGAAATTGATCAGCACCAGGATCAGGAACACCATCAGGCCGACCGCGTAGTTGCCGCCCACGAGGAAGTGGCCGAAGGCCTCGATCACCTTGCCGGCGGCGTCCGTGCCGGTGTGGCCATCCATCAACACCACGCGCGTCGAGGCGACGTTGAGGGACAGCCGCATCAGCGTGGTGATCAGCAACACCGTCGGGAAGATGGAAAACTCCAGCGGCTTCAGGGTGTACAGGCTGATCAGCAGGACGATCAGGGACAGGGCGATGTTGAAGGTGAAGAGGACGTCCAGCAGCACCGGCGGCAGCGGCAGGATCATCATGGACAGCACCAGCACCACCAGGAGCGGCGCCGCCAGGCGTTGCCAGACCATGGAGCTGGGAACCGGGAGCGCTGCCGCCATCAGAGCGTACCTGCCTGTCCGGCGGCGGGCGACCCGCCCCCCGCCTCAATCCGGCCGCGTGGGCGCGGCGTCATCAAGCGGCCTCCCGCGCGGCGGCCGGATCGAGCTTCGCCGGCACTTCCCAATGCTCCGGCAACACCGGATTCATCGAGCGGTTGAGCTGGTGCACGTAGGCCAGCAGTTGCGCGACCGCCGTGAACAGGGCGCCCGGGATGGTCTCGCCGATTTCCGCGTGGCGATGCAGGGCGCGCGCCAGCGGCGGCGCCTCGACAATCGGCACGCGGTGCTCGCGCGCCAATTCCTTGATGCGCTCGGCCACCAGTTGGCTGCCTTTCGCCACCACCTGCGGCGCCGACATGCCGCGTTCCTCGTATTTCAGGGCCACCGCGAAGTGCATGGGGTTGGTGACCACCACGTCGGCCTTCGGCACCGCCTGCATCATGCGGCGGCGCGCCGCCTCGCGTTGCAGCGAACGGATGCGCGCCTTGATCTGGGGATCGCCCTCCATTTCCTTGCTTTCCTGGCGCACCTCCTGCTGGGTCATGCGCAGGCCGCGCTGATAGTTCCAGAGCTGGAACGGCACATCCAGGAGGACGATGAGCCCGAAGGCGGCGGCGGCGGCGAGGAAGGTGAGCAGGGTGATCTGGCCGAAATGGGCCATGGCCGATTCCAGCGGCTCGGCCGCCAGGCCGAGGATGCCCTCGCGCTGCAGCCAGATCATCCAGCCCGCGACGCCGGCGATCAGCGCGCCTTTCAGCAGGGCTTTCACCAGTTCCGCCAGGGAGGACCAGGAAAAGATGCGGCCCAGGCCGGTGATCGGGTTGAGCTTGGCGAAATTGAGTTCCAGGGCCTTGGGCGAGAACACCCAGCCGGACACCATCAGGTTCGCCACCACGGCCGCCACCACCACGGCCGCGGCCAGGGGCAGGAACAACAGCAGGCCGTCCATGCCGGCCTGCATGAGGTTGCGTCCCATCATGGCGGGGCTGGAGATGTCGATGGCGTTGAAGGACAGCGTGCTGTGCATCACCCCGTGGAGGCCGCGCAGCATATGCAGGCCCATGAAGGCGATGACGCCGACGCTGGCGAGCAGCACCGCCAGGGTGGCCAGTTCGCGGGAGCGGGGCACATTGCCCTGTTCCCGCGCCTGTTCCAGCTTGCGCGCGGATGCTGGTTCCGTGCGTTCGAGGTCACTGTCTTCCGCCATCCCCGGGTCCGGCGGCGAGCCGGCGCAAGGTTATGAAATGCGCGCGAGTTTAGCACGCCACCCCCGCTCGCCCGGCTTCTCCAAACATGCAAAAGGCCGCCCGCGGGCGGCCTGTTCAGGGCACCGGAAACGCTCAGTGCGCCTGCACGCCGGGGCCGAAGAAACGGTAGCCCATGCGCATCTGGCGGCTGCGTTCGAAGCGCTTGCGGTCCGCGTCGGCGGTGAAACTGGCGGCGATGCCGGCGTAGGCTTTTTCGGCCCAGCCGCTGTCCAGCAGCAGGTCGGCCACACCCTCGGCCCAGCGCAGCTTGTCGCCCGCGCTGCCCAGTCGAGCACCGCAGTCGTTCATCAGCGGCGCGATCTCGGAAGCCGGCAGTTCGTAGGCCTTCAAACGGGTGGCCAATTGCACGCACTGATCGCCGTTGGCGCAGGCCCGCACGGCCTTGGCGAACAGGGCGTTGGCGGCGGCGTGGTCGCCGATGTCCCGGTACAGCTTGGCGGTGTGGGCCAGGCCGTAGTGGTCCTTCGCCCGGTTCGCGGCGTCGTTCAAGAGCTTCGCGGCCAGCGCGGAATCACCCAGGGCGGTCTGCACGGTCTCGGCCATCTTCGTGTAGTCGTAGGCGTTGTCGCCCAGGGCGCGACCCTCGGCGTAGGCGCGGGCGCGGGCCTTGCCGTAGTCGGCGTCGCTGAGCTCGGTGGCGCAGGTCATGACGATCTCGCG
>JBBIIR010000223.1:0-4331 GCA_037446455.1 Hydrogenophilales bacterium
TCTTCGTGCGCCCGGCCCACGGCCTGGTGGCCCTGCACGGTGAAGATGTGGTGCCGGTATCCGTGCTGGGCCTGCACGCCGGCCGCGAGACGCAAGGCCACCGCTTCGAGGCGGCGAGCCATCCCGTCGTCCTCCGCTCCGCCGACAGCTACGCGGCCCAGATGCAAGGCGAGGGCGCGGTCATCCCCGGCTTCGCCCAGCGCCGCGCCGAGATCGTGCGCCAGCTCGAAGCCGTGCCGGCCGGCGTCGGCGGTGGCGTGAAAGCCATCGAGGACGCCGCCCTGCTGGACGAAGTGACGGCCCTGGTCGAACGGCCCAACGTCCTGCTCTGCGAGTTCGAGCCGGAATTCCTGGAAGTGCCGCAGGAATGCCTGATCCTGACCATGAAGGCGAACCAGAAGTACTTCCCGCTGCTGGATGCCTCGGGCCGCCTCAGCAACCAATTCCTGATCGTTTCCAACATCCGTCCCGACGACCCTTCCGCCGTCATCGGCGGCAACGAGCGGGTGGTGCGGCCGCGCCTGGCGGACGCCAAGTTCTTCTTCGACCAGGACCGCAGGAAACCCCTGGCGAGCCGGGTCGAGGCCCTGGACAAGGTGGTCTACCACAACAAGCTGGGCAGCCTGGGCGCGCGCATCCGCCGCCTCATGAAGCTGGCCGGCGCCATCGCCGAAAGGCTGGGCGCCGACGCGGCTCTGGCCGAACGCGCCGCGCAACTCGCCAAGGCGGACCTGGTCACCGACATGGTCGGCGAGTTCCCGGAACTGCAAGGCATCATGGGCCGCTACTACGCGCTGCATGACGGCGAGGACAAGCGCGTCGCCGAGGCCATCGCCGACCACTACAAGCCGCGCTTCGCCGGCGACGAGCTGGCCGCCGACAACATCGGCCTCGCCGTCGCCCTGGCCGAGCGCCTGGACAGCCTGGTGGGCATCTTCGGCATCGGCGCCATCCCGACCGGCGACAAGGATCCCTTCGCCCTGCGCCGCGCCGCGCTGGGCGTGCTGCGCATGCTCATGGAGAAGGCCCTGCCCCTGGATCTCATGCAGCTTCTGGAACTGGCTTGCGCCGGATTCGATGCCGAGCAGATCGCCGCCAGCGCCGACGTCGACGTGTTCCAGTTCATGCAGGATCGCCTGCGCGTCTATCTCAAGGACCAGGGCCGCGCCCCGGACCAGGTGGAGGCGGTGGTGGTCCAGGCGCCCAGCCGCATCGACCGGGTGCCGGCGCGACTGGACGCGGTGGCGGCCTTCGTCGCCCTGCCCGAGGCCCAAGCCCTGGCCGCGGCCAACAAGCGCATCCAGAATATTCTGAAGAAGGCCGGCGAAGCGGGGGGCAAGGTGGAAGTGGCGCTGTTCGCCGAGGCGGCCGAGAAACAACTGTTCGCCTCGGTGTCCGCCCTGGCGCCGCTGGTGGAAGCCGATCTGGCGAACCTGGACTACGCCGGCGCCCTCAAGCGCCTGGCCGCGCTGAAGGCGCCGGTGGATCGTTTCTTCGACGAAGTCATGGTGATGGCCGATGAGCCCCTGGTGCGCGCCAACCGCCTGGGTCTGCTGCAAAGCCTCGGCCAACTCATGCACAGCGTCGCCGACATCGGCCAGTTGCAGAGCTGAGCGGTCGGGAGTATTGGTAGCGCAGTCCGCCCACCACCGGGAGCAGAGGTCATGAAGCTGGTCATCCTCGATCGCGACGGAGTCATCAACTACGACTCCGACCAGTTCATCAAGAGCCCGCAGGAGTGGAACCCCATTCCCGGCAGCCTGGAGGCCATCGCCAGCCTGACCCAGGCGGGTTTCCGCGTGGTGGTGGCGTCGAACCAGTCCGGCGTCGGCCGCGGGCTGTTCGACATGGCCACCCTCAACGCCATCCACGCCAAGATGCACAAGCTGGTGGCGCAGGCCGGCGGCCGCATCGACGCGGTGTTCTTCTGCCCGCACGCGGCCGATTCCCGCTGCGCCTGCCGCAAGCCCAACCCGGGCCTCTTCCAGGAAATCGGCCAGCGCCTGCACGTCGACCTGCGCGGCGTCCCGGCCATCGGCGATGCCCTGCGCGACGCGCAGGCGGCCATGGCGGTGGGGGCCAAGGCCATGCTGGTGAAGACCGGCAAGGGCCTGCGCACTATCGAGGGCGGCGGACTGCCCGAAAGCGTGCCGGTGTTCGAGGATCTGCGCGAGGCGGCCAACGTCATCATTTCCGAGACGGATTGAGCGCCGCATGTCGTTCCTGCGTTCGGTGCTGTTCCTCGTGCTGAAGGCGCTGTTCACCGTCCCCTTCGTCCTCTGCGTCCTGCCCCTGTTCTTTCTGCCGCCGCTGCCGCGCTACCGCGTCATCGCCCTGTGGGGGCGGGTGGTGATCTGGCTGGCGCGGGTCATCCTGGGCATCCGCTTCCGCGTCGAGGGCCTCGAGCATCTGCCGGCGCAACCCAGCGTGGTGTTGTCCAAGCACCAGTCGGCCTGGGAGACCATCGCCTTCCAGCAGATCTTTCCGCCGCTGTCCTTCGTGCTCAAGAAGAGCCTGCTGCACATTCCCTTCTTCGGCTGGGGCCTGGCCCTGTTCAGCCCCATCGCCATCGACCGGGCCGCCGGCCGCGAAGCCATGAAGCAGATCGAGCAGCAGGGCAAAGAACGCCTCAAGGCCGGTTTCTGGGTGCTGGTGTTTCCGGAAGGCACGCGCGTCGCGCCCGGCGAGAAGGGCACTTACCAGGTCGGCGGCGCCTGGCTGGCCAGCAAGGCGGGCGTGCCGGTGGTGCCGGTGGCGCACAACGCGGGGCGCTGCTGGCCGAAGAACGCCTTCGTCAAGCGGCCGGGCGAGATCACCGTGCGCATCGGCCCGCCCATCCCCACCGCCGGCCGCAAGGCCACGCAGGTGCTGGCCGAGACCGAGGCCTGGATCGAGAGCGCCATGGCCGGCTTGTGAGCGATGCGCGCGGTCCCTCGTCGCGCATCTCCGGCATGAGGCCGGGGCGGCCTGCCCGCCGGGGGCGGGCCGGATGAACGCGTCCCGGCGAGGCCGCGGGCCGACCCGCAGCGAGGAAATCCTGCCGCTGCCGCTTGCCGGCGCGGACGCGGTCTATCTGCTGAAACGCAGTTCCGCCCGCCGCAGCCTGGCCTTGCGGGTTTCCGAACAGGGCGAAGTCGCCGTCAACGCGCCCCTGCGCCTGCCCCGGCATGAAGTGGAGCGCTTCCTGCATCGCCACGCGGAGTGGCTGCGCGATCGCCTGGAAAGCGTGCGCAGCCGTGTCTTCCAGTGGCTTGACGGCGCCGAGCTGCCCTGGTTGGGCGGTCGCCTGACCCTGGTTGCCTTGACCCCGGGCGGACGTCCCGCGGTGCGCCAGGAAGCGGACAGGCTGATTTGCGCCGTCGAGGAGTCGGCCCTCGCCGCCGCCGTCGTGCATTGGTACAAGCGCGAGGCGCGACTCCTGCTGGCCGCGCGCCTGGCCCATCACGCCGCGCGCCTGGGGCGGCCCGCGCCTCTCCTGCGTCTGTCCGACGCCCGCACGCGCTGGGGCAGCCTGTCAGCGAAGGGCGTGGTCAGCCTGAACTGGCGCCTGGCCAAGGCCAGCCCGGAAGAAATCGACTACGTGATCTGCCACGAACTCGCCCATTTCCGGCGGCGGGACCATTCCCCCGCCTTCTGGCGCGAAGTGGAAACCCTGTACCCCGAGTGGGAGACCATGCGCCGCCGCTTGCGGCAGAATGGCCCCCGGTATTTCCAATTCTGAGCGGGCGGCCCCGCCCATCCCCTAGAGGCTTTGTGCAACGGTGATTCCCTGGCTGCGCGCGGCGGATCCCTTCCCGCCCCTGCAACGCGCCCTCGCCGAGCCCAACGGCCTGCTGGCGGCGGGCGGCGACCTGTCCGTGCCGCGCCTGCTGGCCGCCTACCGGCGCGGCATCTTTCCCTGGTTCAGCGCCGGCGAGCCCATCCTCTGGTGGTCGCCGGACCCGCGCATGGTGCTGTTTCCGGGCGAGTTCAAGGTCTCCCGTTCCCTCAAGAAACGCCTGGCGCGTGCCGATTGCGAGGTGAGGGCGGACACCGCGTTCGCCCGGGTCATGGCGGCATGCGCGGCGCCGCGTGCCGGCGCCGGCGGCACCTGGATCTCCGCCGCGATGGTCGCGGCGTACGGCGCATTGCACGAGGCGGGTCATGCACATTCGCTGGAAACCTGGATGCAAGGCGAACACGGCCTGGAGCTGGCGGGGGGACTCTATGGCGTCGCCATCGGCCGGGCGTTCTACGGCGAATCCATGTTCGCGCGGCGCAGCGACGCTTCCAAGATCGCCCTCGCCCATCTGGTCCGCTTTCTCGCGGCGCGGGGCTTCGGCGTCATCGAC
>JBBIIR010000224.1:0-4331 GCA_037446455.1 Hydrogenophilales bacterium
GGCCTTCACAGGCGCAATGGCGTTCATAGACTTGACATCCATCAAGAGCCCAATCGCGCCACGAGCCAAGAAGGATGCTACCGCCATGATGCTGGAGACACGTCATTCGATCACGGAGATCCTGTCCCGACAACCGCTGTTCCGTCTGCTGGATGGCATGGAACTGGCCAGGCTGGCCAAGTGCACGGTCGAGTACCGCCTGAACAAGAACGAAATGCTGTTCCATAAAGGCGATGTCCCGCGTGGCATGCACGTGGTCATGAGCGGCCAGATCAAGTTGTTCCTGCCCTCTTCGCTGGGCTCGGAAAAAGTGGTGCAGATGGCCGGCCCCGGCGACAGCTTCGGCGAGGAGGCCGTGTTCCTCAACAAGAGTTGTCCGCTCGCCGCCCAGGCCACGCGCGAGAGCCTGCTCCTGATCATGGATAAGCAGGCCCTGTGCGATGCCCTGGAGCGCAACTGCATGCTGTCCACAGCCCTGATGGCGCGCATGTGTTCGCGCCTGTGCGACCTCATCGACAACATGGAAACCTGCGTGCAGCGCGGCAGCGTGCAGCGGGTGGCGCACTACCTGACGCAAATGGCGCCGGCCGCTGGCAACAGCTACGAATTGGCGCTGGACACCAACAAGCAGACCATCGCCTCGCAGCTCAACCTGGCGCCCGAAACCTTCTCCCGCGTGCTCGGTCGCCTGAGCCGGGATGGCTACATCGAAGTCAACGGCCGCAGCATCAAGGTGCTCGACCTGCGCGGCCTGCGACAGTTCGGCGGGTAATCAGCACCGACCGGGGCCGCTTGAGCGGCCTCCCCGCTCAGGTATGCGGCCGGCTGTGCACGTGATGCGCATGCTGGAGCACCGCCTCGGTTTCCACCGGCACCAGATTCAGGGCGGCGTGACGCACGCCCCGCTCGGCGGAAATCTTCTCCGCGAGGCTGCGCACTTCGTCGGTATGGCCGCGCAGGAACAGGGTTTCCAGGCAGTGATCGTGGTCCAGGTGGACGTGCATGCTCGACACCACCAGATCGTGCGCGTGGTGCTGCAAGTCGGTGAGCCGTTCCGCCAGGCGGCGCTCGTGGTGGTTGTACACATAGGACAGGCTGGCCACGCAATGCGGCGCGTCCTCGCGCGCCAGACGGTCGCTTTCCAGTTCGCGCCGCAGCATGTCGCGCACCGCTTCGGAACGGTTGGCGTAGCCGCGCGAGCGGATGAGGGCGTCGAAGGCCTGGGCCAGGGACTCATCCAGGGAGATGGTGATGCGTTCCATAGGGATCTCGCGGGAGGGCAAATCTGGGGAACAGTGTATCAAGGCCCGTGCCGGGCCGGACGGAAGGCGCGCACGGCGGCTTCCAGATCGCCCAGCCGGTCGGCGCCGGCCGGGCCGTAACGCAGCGCCACATAGCGCCGCGTGATGGCGTCGATGTCGGCGGCCAGATCGGGGCGGGCCGCCGCTGCCCGTAGCGCGAAGTCGCGCGCGCCCTCCGCCGGTGTCCGGCGCAGATCCAGCCTGGCCAGGCGCCGGCAGAAGCGGGCGTAGGCGCGGGCGGCGCGGTCGCGCGATGCCGGCGGCCGCCGGTACAGCCGGACGGCGAGCAGCAAGAGCGACGCCGCGGCCACCACGATCAACGCGATCAGCATGCCTTGCGGCGAGGCGAGCAGCGGATGCAGGCCGGCCAGGAAGCGCCGCTGCCGCTCCTGGTTGTAGCCCAGCACCCATTCGTTCCAGCGGCTGTTGAGCAGGTCCCAACCCAGATGCAGCGGCCGCAGCCAGGCGCCCCGCAGCGCCACCAGGGCGGCGGGCCGCTCGGCTTCCGGCAGGGCCGCGTCGAGGCCACGTTCCACCCGCTCGGGCGCGACGGCGGCGGTGGGATCCACCCGCGTCCAGCCGCGCTCGGGCAGCCAGACCTCGGCCCAGGCGTGGGCGTCGCGCCCGCGCACGATCCAGTGGTTGCCGAGCTGGTTGAGCTCGCCGCCCTGGTAGCCGGTGACCACCCGCGCCGGCACCCCCGCCGCCCGCATCAGGAAGACGAAGGCGCTGGCGTAGTGCTCGCAGAAGCCGCGCCGCGTGCCGAAGAGAAAGTCATCCACCGCCGACGCGCCGAGCAGGGGCGGGTTGAGGGTGTAGTGGAAGGGCTCCGCGCCGAACCAGCTCAGGGCCCGCTCGACGAGGACGGCGTCGTCCGCCGCCGCCCGCCGCCAGGCGCTCGCCAGTTGCCGCGCGCGCGCGTCGCCCTCGGCGGGCAAGGCCAGGCCGCGCGCGCGGCTGGCCGCGTCCAGGCGCGGCTGCAGGCGGTAGTCGAGGTAGACCTCCAGTTCATAGCGCAGGCGCTGGCGCAAAGGGTCGCGCGCCAGCCATTGCAGGTCGGAGCCCAGCGTCGAAAGCGGCGTCGCCGGCAGGCGCGCGGGCGCCCCTGGCAGGAACAGCCAGCGTTGCTGGTGCGGCTCCAGGGTCACGGCGACGCGCACGGGCGCGCCACGCGCCTCGAAGTCCGGCGGCCGCGCCGACACCGGCGTGGCGGTGCTCCAGGCGCGGCCGTCGTAGTCCCACAGCACCGGTCCGCGCCAATAGAGTTGCCGGCTGTGCGGGCGGGCATCGGCAAACTCGGCGCGGAAGGCCAGTTCGTCGGACAGGATGAGCTGGCTGATGTCGCCCGGCGCCATGCGCTCGGACAGGCCGCTCTTGCCGGCCGCCTGCTGCGGCAGGCCCCACAGCGGCCCGGGCAGGCGCGGAAACAGGATGAACAGCAGCAGGGCCAGCGGCAGGGCCTGCGCCAGCAGGCGCGCGGCCAGGGCCAGGTGGGAGCGCGTTTCGGCGCGGGCGGGCGCGGCCGCCTTCGGCGCGACCATCAGGCCCGCCACCAGGGCCACGGCGGCCAGCGCCATGTAGGCGGCGGTGTGCAGGCTTTGCGCATCGAGGAAATGCGCCACCAGCAGGAAGACGCCGACGAACAGCAGGCCGGATCGGTCGCGCGCCGAATCCATCTCCAGCAGCTTGGCGCCGGACAGGAAGACCAGCAGGGCGACGCCGCCGGCCGGGCCGATCAGCGTGCCGAATTGCAGGAGTACGCCGGCCGCGCCGCCGAGGGCGAGGACCGCCTTGCCGATCCGCCCGAGCGGCGGCCGGCCGCGGTCGGCGGCGTACAGGCTCAAGCCGGCGCAAGCCAGCCAGGCCAGGCTGATCCAGACCGGCAGGCGCGCGGCGTGCGGCGCCAGCACCAGAAGCAGGGGCAGGATCACCCACAGTCGCTGCCGGCGCGCGCCACTCATGCCACACCCTCAAGCGCCAGGGCTTCCAGGCAGGCGCGCAGATGCGCCTCACCGCCGCTTTGCGCAATCTCCCGGCCGGGCAGGCGCAAGCCGAAGGGCAGGCCGGCGGCGTGCGCGTCGAGGACCCAGCGCGTCAGCCTGGACAGGCGTGCTTCCATGTCGCGCTCCGGTGCCAGCCGCCAATCCAGCCAAAGCCCGCGCGGCGCCGCCCCGGCGAACTGCTTGGTGAGCAGCTCGCGGCCGCCGCGCGCCACCGCCTTCCAGGCGATGCGGCGCGGCGGATCGCCGGGCTGGTAGCCGCGCAAACCGGCAAACTCGGCGCCCTCCGCGCGCGGCGCGGCATCCTCGCCGGCGTCGGCCTCGCCGCGCGGAAAAGGCAGGGCGTCGGCGGCCGGCGCCGGATACACCAGCACCCCCCAGTCCAGCTCCAGCACGCTCCAGCAACGGAACAGGCCGAGGGGAAACTCGCTGTGGATGGAAAAGCGGCCCGGCGCGTGCCAGCCGCGGCGCGGCTGCGGCAGGCGCAGTTCGAGGCTGGCGGAACCGCCCGCGGGGATGTCCCGCGCCTCGCCGACGCCAAGTGGATGGTGCAGGGCGATGCCGCGCCGGGCCCGGCCATCGGCGTTATCCACGTGCAGGGAAAACACCGCCGCCTCGCCGGCGAACACCGGTGCCACCGCTCCGGCTCGCAGCGTCAGGCCGGACAGGTTGCGCTGGGTGTGCGGCATGCCCACCACCGCCAGGCCGGCGAACCAGAAGGTGAACAGATAGGCCAGGCTGACGCCGTAGTTGATGGCGCCCACCAGCAGGCCCAGCAGCAATACGCCGAACACCAGGCCGGCGCGCGTCGGCAGGATGTACAGCCGCCGCGCCGTCAGGCGCAGCGAACCGGATTCGACGCGGGGTTTGCGCCAGGGCAGGTAGGGCAGGGCGCGGGCGGGCATGCGGTGTCATCCCCCCTTAACGTAATGGGATGGTCGCCCCACCCGAAACGGCATCAGAAGTGCCAAAGTGTGGCGAATGGAAATTCCCACTGAGCGAGCGAGGCGAGCGAGATGAAGATTACGAC
>JBBIIR010000225.1:0-4306 GCA_037446455.1 Hydrogenophilales bacterium
GCCCACCCCGCCCTCCCCGGCTTGCGGGGGAGCTTGCCCTTACTGGGGGATGCGCACTTCCCGCTCGCCGTAGCGTCCCTCGTTGGCGCGGATATGGCAGGCGATGCAATTGCCCGGCGTGCCGATCTTCTTGCGCTGCCAGATGTGCCGGGGCACCTCGTCGTGCATGAACTTGAAGTAAGCGGTCTCGATGATGCGCTGCGGCGCCGCGTTGGCGGGGATGGCCGCGCTGATGCGGCGCATGCGCATGTTGGCCTGCGCACCGTCGGCGGCCAGCGTTTCCAGGTCCTTGAGGATGGCCAGGTGCTGGGGCTCATCGAGGCTGGCATCCTCGCCGAAGTGATTCGCCAGTTCCGCCATCATCTTGCGCCAGGAGCGCGCCGGCAGCAGGCCCGGCGCGAAGGCGGTGTGGCAGCCGCCGCATTCGTTCACATAGGCCTTGCCCGCCGGCATGGGAAAGACGGCCTCGTCGCCGGCCGGCGCCCGCTCGATGACCAGGGCGGTGGCGCCCACCGCCAGGACCAGGCTGGCCAGGTGTTTCCAGGTGATGCCGTAGTCGTTCATGGCGCGCTCACTTCACGGCAATCATGTAGGCGGTGAAATCAGCCTTTTCCTGCGGCGTGCAGGGCCGGTCGAGGACTTCCTGGCAATTCCGCCTGAACCACTTCTCCACCTTGGCCGCGTCGGTGAAGCGATCCTTTTGCGCGACCGGCGCGAGCGGATCGATGCCCTTGAAGGTCTTCACGTGCTGGCCGACGGCCTTGGGGTTGTCGGTATGGCAGGCGACGCAGGAATCGGCCGTCTTGCCGGCCTTGGACTTGGCCCGGTACAACTGCTCGCCGCGCGCGACGGAAGCGGGTCCGGCCTTGGCGACGAGGCTCTCGAGGATCAGTTGCGGAGTCTGCGCGGCCGCGGGCAGGCCGATGCACAGGGCGAACAGGGGGATGAGGCGTTTCACGATTTCTCCTTGCGATATTGGTAGCCGCTGACCATCGCCTGTGCGACCGGCACGCCATGGCGCGACTCGTGCAGGACCAGGATGGCCAGGTGCAGCACGATGAAGCCCCAGACGAATTCCTCGAGCAGATCGTGCGGGCGCTTGAACAGGGCCTTGCTGGCGACGTCATGGCCCAGCCATTCGACCAGGGGGCCGCGTCCCTGCTCGATCGCCGCCAGCGCCAGGCCGGTCGCCAGCAAGACGAAGATGACCAGGTAAAAGACCAGATAGACGGCGGCGGCCAGGGGATGGTGGCCATAGCCCTCGGGCTCGGTGAACAGCCGCCGCGCGCGCAAGGCGGCCCACCAGGCCCGCCATTGCCAGAACGCGCCGAGACGGGCGTGTTCGGGACCATACAGACCCCAGGCGAGGCGACCCGCCAGGCCCAGGGCGAGGGCATAGCCGCACCACACGTGCAGTCGCCAGAGCGCGGCCGCCTCCGGCGTGAATTCGAGGGCGGCGGCGGCCAGGCTGGTGGCGACCAGCAGCAGGATGGCGAGGCCGTTGCAGGCGTGCAAAATCCGCAGCACCGGGTCGTACACCCTGGCCCGGCTGAACGCCTGCCCGGCCATCGCCGTTACTTCGCGGCGACCGTGAAGGCGGCGGCGGGATCGAGGGCGGAAAGGACGGCGATATGGGTCTGCATGGGTGGCTCCCGAGAGGATAGCGGATGGAGAAAACTCCGTGGTTCAGCTTATCAGGGCGTTCTAACATTATAAATTTTGCCATACGGATCAATATGATACGAACCTTTCCGAGTCTCTCCGGAAGCCGCGGCGTGGCGAATCAGACGCCGGGCCTCGCACCCTCGTTCAGGGCATCGAGGCTTTCGCGCGCGATTTCGCGCACGCCGGCATCCTTGTCGCCGAGCAGGGCCTCCAGGCAGGGGCGCGCGTCGGCATCGCGGCTTATTCCGAGGAGATGCGCGGCGTCGGCGCGCACGCGCGCGTCCGCGTCACGCGCCAGATCGCACAGGCGTGGCGTGAGGGCGCGCAAAGCGGCGCCGCCGGCGTATTCCTCGAACACCATGCCGGCGCCCAGGCGCACGTTGAGGCTGGCCTCCGGATTGGCGACGATGGGCAGGAGCTCGCCCAGACGCGCCGGTGCCTCGCCCAGCAGGCGCAGCACCTGGGTGGCGTCACCGTTCTTCAGCAGGTCGTGCAGGGCGTCGGCCAGCGTGGCAGGGTCGGCGGCACGGCCCGCCCACAACTCCAGTTCCGCCGGCGCGCGCGCGCCGGACAGTTCGAACTCACCGAGGCGCAGCCAGGGCACCGAGCGCGCGTTGAGCGCCGCCGCGACCTGTGGCCGGACTTCCACGTTCACCACCTCGAGGCGGCCGATGCGTCCCCGCTTCACCAGGTCGGCCAGCGCGGCCAGCATGGCCGGGCAATGCGGGCAATGGCTGGAGATGAGCAACAGACAATCCGTGGGCGGCTGCATGAGGGCGGACTGGCGCGCGGCGGAAGAGGCGGCTAGGCTAGCAGCCTTGCGCGCGAGGAGCCAAGCCATGGCCGTCATCGACCTGTTCACCCCCATCCAGATCGGCCCGCACCACCTGCCCAACCGCCTGGCCATGGCCCCGCTCACCCGCAACCGGTCCGGCCGCGACGGGGTGCCGGGCCCCTTGTTGGCGGAGTATTACCGGCAGCGCGCCGGCGCCGGTCTGATCATCAGCGAGGCCACCTGCATCTCGCCGCAGGCGGTCGGCTATCCGCACACGCCGGGCATCTGGAACGGCATTCAGGTGGCGGGCTGGGCCGAGGTGACGACGGCGCTGCACGAAGCGGGTGGACGCATGTTCTGCCAGCTCTGGCATGTCGGTCGGGTGTCCCACCCCAGCCTGCAACCGGACGGCGCCCTGCCGGTGGCGCCCTCGGCGATCCGCGCAGCGGGCGAAGCCATCACTTACGAAGGCATGCAGCCCTTCGTCACCCCGCGCGCGCTGGGCGCGGAAGAACTGCCGGGCATCGTCGACGCCTACCGCGTCGCCGCCAAGAACGCGCTGGCGGCCGGCTTCGACGGCGTCGAAGTGCACGCCGCGAACGGCTATCTGCTCGACCAGTTCCTGCGCGACGGCAGCAACCAACGCGCCGACGCCTACGGCGGCTCCGTCGAAAACCGCGCGCGCCTGCTGCTCGAGGTGCTCGACGCGGTCCGCGGCGTCTGCGGCGCGTCGCGCGTGGCGGTGCGGCTGTCGCCGGTGCAGCCCTTCAACGACATGCGCGATGCCGCGCCGCGCGCCACCTTCGGCCGGGTCGTGGAACTGCTCAACGCGTACGCCCTGGCCTACCTGCACGTCACCGAGATGGGCCGCGACGCCCCCGGCGCGGCGGGACCCTTCTTCGAACCGCTGGACCTGCGGCCGCTGTGGAAGGGCGTGTTCATGACCAACTCCGGCTACGACAAGGCGCGCGCCAACGCCGTGCTGGCGTCTGGCCGGGCGGACCTGGTGGCCTTCGGCGTGCCGTTCATCGCCAACCCGGACCTGCCGGAACGCTTTCGCCGCGACGCGCCGCTCAACGCTCCAGACCAGGCCACCTTCTACGGTGGCGGCGAAGCGGGCTATACCGACTATCCTTTCCTCGCGTCATGAGCCTGCGCTTCCGCATCCTGCCGGTCACCCCCTTCGAGCAGAACTGTTCCCTGATCTGGTGCGACTCCACCGGGCGCGCCGCGCTGGTGGACCCGGGCGGTGACGTCGAAATCCTGCTGGAAGCGGTTCAACAGGCCGGCGTGCGGCTCGACAAACTGCTGCTCACGCACGCCCACCTCGATCATGTCGGCGGCGCCCGACAGTTGGCGCTGGATCTGGGCTTGCCGATCCACGGCCCGGAGCAAGGCGACGCCTTCTGGCTGGATGCCCTGCCCGAGCAGGCCCGCATGTTCGGCTTCCCGCCCAGCGAGGCGTTCCGCCCGGACCACTGGCTGCGCGACGGCGACAGCGTGGAACTCGGCGACCTGCGCCTGCGCGTCATCCACTGCCCGGGCCATACGCCCGGACATGTCGTCTTCTTCGAACCCGAAAGCCGCCATGCCTTCGTCGGCGACGTGCTGTTCCAAGGCGGCATCGGCCGCACCGACTTTCCGCGCGGCGACCACCAGGCCCTGCTGCACGCCATCCGGCACAAGCTGTTTCCGCTGGGCGACGATGTCGCCTTCGTGCCCGGCCACGGGCGCATGAGCACCTTCGGCCGCGAACGTCTGCACAATCCCTTCGTCGCTGAGGGGGCCTGAACGCCGGACACCGGCATAAAAAAGCCGGACCGAAGTCCGGCTTTTTCGTGGCGCGAAAGACTCAGCCGACCTTGG
>JBBIIR010000226.1:0-4295 GCA_037446455.1 Hydrogenophilales bacterium
GGCGCCGGAGAACTCTTCGCGCAGCATCAGCACGACCGGGTCGCCGTATTTCTTGACCCAGAATGTTTCGACGACATCCGTGCCGTTGATGTATCCGGCCGGCGGGATGACCTCGGAGAGCGCTTCTCCCGGCACCGGCGCGGCCGCGACGGGCTCGGCGATCGCCGGGGAGGACTCGGCCGGCGCCGGCGTCATGGCGGGCGCGGGCTCGACGCGGGGCGGCTGCAGGCGGGCGCTGATCACCAGCATGCGCGGCCGGTCGGTCGCCGGGCTGGGTTGGATCAGGGCGATGGCCGCGCCATGCAGGCACGCGGACAGCAGCAGCGCGCGCGCCATCGGCGCCGGGCGCGGGGCGCGCGGTTCGTTGGGGGGCGATGCCGTCATGCCGGCAGTATAAAAGGCGCTGCCGCCGCGCGCCTCGGCGCATGCCGCTGGCGCGGCGAGGCGTTATGCTTGCCCCCTCGTGCCCGAAGGAGTTTGCCCATGAAAAAGCTGGTCCTGCTGCTGGCGGCGCTGGTCGCGCCCATTGCCGCCGCCGATGTGGCGGTGCGCGAGGTGACCCTGCGCTCCGGCGACGTCGACGTGCCCCTGCAGATCGCCGTGCCGGAAGGCCAGGGGCCGTTCCCGCCGGTGCTGTTCATCCACGCCAAGCGCGGCATCGACGAGAATGAGCGCCGGCACATCCAGGAACTGGCGGGGCAGGGGTTTCTGGTGGTGATGCCGGACTGGCAGAGCGGGCGCATGATCGAGCGCTGGCCAGCCGAGCATGATCCCGCCACGGAAGGCGACGTCGAGGCCGCCCTCGACTACCTGCGCGCCCTGCCCGAGGCCTGCAAGACGCCGGTGGGCATCGTCGCCCAGTCGCGCGGCCCCTACTACGCCATCCGCCTGGCCGACAAGCGCGGCGCCGACATCGCCGCCATCGTCAGCTACTACGGCCACATGCAGAACCCCAACGCGCCGGAGCCGGACCAGTTGTTCCGCGTCGCGCCCGAGATCATGCGCATCACCACGCCCATGCTGTTCCTGATCGGCGAACAGGATTTCGAGCTGCGCCGCATCAACGGCGGCCGCGCCTTCTACGCCCTGTGGGAGCGCGGCGTGCCGGTGGAATACCAGGTCTATCCGCTGGCCCGGCGCGCCTTCGATTTCCGCGCCGACCAGGGTCCGGAGGAGAAGATCGCCGCCCGCCACGCCCGCCAGCGCGCGGAGGCCTGGCTCAAGCGCTGGATCGACGTCGGCCGCTGCCGCTGAATGCCGGCGCGGCGCGGCGAACGGGCGCTTACTTGGCGACGCTCTGCGAGGCGTTCAGCAAGCCTTCCAGCCGGCCCGCCTCGGCGTAGCCCGGCACCCGCTTGCCGTTGGGAAACAGCAAGGCCGGCGTGCCGTCGATGCGCAGACGGGCGGCCAGGGCGATGTTGTCGTCGATGGGGTTCTTGCAGTCGTCCCTGCCGGCCGGCAGTTTGCCGCGCAGCATCAGGTCCAGCCAGGCCTGGCCGCGGTCCTTGCTGCACCAGACCAGCCTCGACTTGCGCGGCGCGTCGGGGTGGCTCTGCAGGGGGAACATGAAGACATAAATGGTGACGTTGTCGAGCTTCATGAACTCCTGCTCGGCCTTGCGGCAATAGGGACAGTCGGGGTCGGAGAACACCGCCAGCTTGCGCTGGCCGTTGCCGCGCACCACCTTCACCGCCTGCTGCAGCGGCAGGCTGTCCCACTTCACCTCGGTGAGCTTGTCCATGCGCTCCTGCGTCAGGTTGCGGCGGCTCTTCACCTGCAGCAGGTCGCCGATCAGCAGGTACTCGCCCTTGTCGTCGGCGTAGACCACCATGGGGCCGCGCGGACCCTCCACCACCACTTCCATGAAGCCGGGCGCGCCGCTCTTGCTGATGCTGGTGACGCGCAGTTCCGGCGCGAGGGCGCGCACCGCCTGGCGGATTTCGGCTTCGCCGGCGCGCGCGGCGGAGGCGGCGAGCAGAGAGGCGATGACGCAGGCGGCGAACAGACTGGCGTGGCGAGCAAGCATGCGGACTCCGGGAGTGGCAGGGGTTAACGTGAAAGTCGCGTCAGCGACTTCTCGAAGCTCCCCTCTCCCGCAGGCGGGAGAGGGGCTGGGGGTGAGGGAAACGGGCATGACTTTTATGCCCTTCAGGGTATTCATGCTTCGGGGCGTCTTCTCAAAGTCATGTCCGTTAGAGGATGGCGTGGCGGATGAGCGCCTGATTCAGCGGATCGCAGTCGCCGACCAGGTTCATGCCCCAGTTGCGCAGGGTTTGGCTGAGTGTGTCCGGACGCGCGAAAAGTTTCTTCAGGCCGCCGGTGGTGAACTGCATGCCGGCCACGTCCTCCATGCGCCGGGCGGCATAGGCGGTGAGGCGGCCGATCTCGCCGGGGTCGCCGCCGCCGGCGAGCATTTCGGCGAGCAGGCGGGAATCGCGGAAACCGAGGTTGACGCCCTGGCCGGCCAGGGGATGCACGGTGTGGGCGGCGTCGCCCAGCAGCACCAGGCCGGGGCGCACCCATTGTTCGGCGCGGCGGCGCACCAGGGGGAAGCCGGCGGCGGCGGTGATGCACTGGAGCTGGCCCAGCGCGTGGCCGCCGGCCACCGCCGCCTTTTCCGCCAGTGCCTCGCCGGACAGGGCCTTGAGGGCTTCCGCGTGCTCCGGCGGAGTCGACCAGACCATGGACATGCGCCGGCCCGGCAGGGGCAGCCAGGCCAGCACGCCGTCGGCGCGGAACCACTGGTAGGCGATGCCGCGATGCGGTTTTTCGGTGGCGAAGTTGGCGACCACCCCGACATGCCGGTAATCCTCGGCGCGAATGCCGATGCCGGCCTGAGCGCGCAGCCAGGAATCGGCGCCGTCGGCCGCCACCAGCAGGCGGGCGGTCAGCGTGTCGCCGTCTTGCAGATGCAGACTGTGGCGGCCCCGGTCGTGCCAGCTCACCGCCTCGGCGCGGGCGGCGACCGGCCTGACGTTGGCGGCGGCGCGCGCGGCCCGCCAGAGGCCGGCCTGTACGCGGTTGTTCTCGGCGATCCAGGCGAGTTCGGGCAGGCCCGCGTCGAGCGCGTCGAAGGTCAGCTGGCCGCCGGCGTCGCCGTGGATGCGCATCTGCCGCACCGCCTCGGCGCGCACCGATGCGTCCCAGCCGCCCAGCCGACGCAGCCAGTCGACGTTGCCCGGACTGTAGGCGTAGACGCGGCTGTCCCAGGCCTCGCCGGGCGGTGCGGGGGGGCGCGCTTCCAGCAGGGCGACCGAGTGCGGACCGCGCGCCAGGGCGCAGGCCAGGGCGGCGCCATTGAGGCCGCCGCCGACCACCACGATGTCGAATTCCGTCACCATGCCCGCGCCCCGAACATCATCTTGCGCGCGAACAGGGTCTTCAGCGGCGGCGCCAGGTCGAGCAGGGCCAGCGCCGCGCCGCGCGCGTGCCGCGCGAAGAAGTGGTCGTTGGAGAAGGCCTCCACCAGCAGGTCGGTCATCAGGCTGCCGCCGGCCACGTCAAGTTTGCGGCTTTGCGCGTAGCGGCGCGCCAGGTCGGCCTCGCCAAGGCGCGCGGGCGGCGTGTCGAGGATGGCCTCGGCCAGCTTCCAGGCGTCCCGCACGCCCAGGTTGAAGCCCTGGCCCGCCACCGGATGCAGAACATGGGCGGCATTGCCGATGCGCAGCAGGCGCGGCGAGGCGGAGGGCGCGGCGAGGTGTAGTTTGAGGGGGAAGGCGGCGCGCGCGCCGCTGGCGACGAAACGGCCCTGGCGATCGCCGAAGGCGGCTTGCAGGCGGGCGAGGAAGTCGGCGTCGGAGAGGGCCAGGCGGGCCTCCACCCGGTCGCCGGGGGTGGTCCACACCAGGGCGTAGCGATGTCCGTTCGGCTCACCCAGCGGCAGCAGGGCGATGGGGCCTTCCGGCGTGAAACGCTCGTAGGCGCGGCCGCCGTGCGGACGTTCGCCGTCGACGCTGGCGACCACCGCCGACTGGCCGTAGTCCTTGTCGCGGCGCAGCTCGGCGGGCAGGCTGCCGCCGCCTTCCGAAAGCACGACCAGGCCGGCGCTGAGCAGATGTTCGTCGCCGCCGTGCCTGAAGCCGACGACGCCGTAGCCGGAGGTGGCCCGCACCGAGTCGACGCGGGCGCCGGTCAGCAGGGCGGCGCCGCAATCCGGCAGGCGCGCGGCAAGGGCGGCGTAGAGGTCGCCGTATTCCGCGACGTAGCCCAGGGCGGGCACGCCGGCGTCGGCGGCGCGCAGCTCGGCGCGGCCCAGGCCGCCGCGCTGGGAGACGTGGATGCTGTCGATGGCCGTG
>JBBIIR010000227.1:0-4286 GCA_037446455.1 Hydrogenophilales bacterium
CGTGGGGCGCGGAGCGGGGGCTGGGGGGTGAGGCGGGGGTTTCGCGGAGCATGCTCCGCGCCCGCCGAACGGCCCCGGAATGCAGTCCGGGGCGCGCCCTGCAAGGGAGGGAAACGGGCATGACTTTTATGCCCTTCAGGGTATTCATGCTTCGGGGCGTCTTCTCAAAGTCATGTCCGTTAGGTTCGCGATCCACGTCGGGGAAGAGCCGGAGTCCGGTCCCCGACGTGATCAAGCGCCTCTCCCGGCTCAGATGGGCTTGCGCGCTTTCAGATCGGCGATCGCCTTGGCGCGTTCGGCGGCGCTGAGCGGGATCAGGCCGGCCTTTTCCAGCGGGCTGCCCTTGCCGGAGACCGCGGGCGACAGAAAGTACTGGGCGTACTCCAGCACGCCCGGGATCACGCCGACATGGGCGTCCTTGACATAGAAGTAGAGCGGACGCGAGACCGGATACCTGCCGGACAGGATGTTCTCGTCGCTGCCCTCCACGCCGTTGATCGCGGCAATACGCAGGCGGTCGCGGTTCTGGTCGTAGAAGCTCAGGCCGAAGACGCCCAGGGCGTCGCGCTGCGCGGTCAGACGGGCCAGGGTTTCGGTGTAGTCGCCGGCCACTTCGATGACGCGGCCGTCGGTACGGATGGCGGTGCAGAAGGCGTCGGCACGCTTCTTGTCGGCCTTCGCCATGGCCTGGACTTCGGGCAGGCTCATGCAGCCGGGGTGCACGGCCTTTTCCTCATACACTTCGCGGGTGCCGTGGTTGCTGCCCGGAATCACCAGCACGATTTCCTGGTTGGGCAGGAGGCGATCGATTTGCGACCAGCGGGTGTAGGGGTTGGGAACCATCTTGCCGTCCTTGGGCACTTCCTTGGCGCCGGCCAGGAAGATGTGTTGCGGCTCCAAGGAGAAACGACCGCTGTCGCTGCGCGAGGCGAAGACGATGCCGTCGTGGCCGAACTTGACTTCTAGGATCTTGTTCACGCCATTCTTGATGCAGGCTTCCTTTTCGGCGGGGCGTATCGGCCGCGAGGCGTTGACGATGTCGATGGTGTTGGCGCCCACGCCCTGGCAGAACTGGCGCATGCCGCCGCCGGTCCCGCCGGAACCGACAACCGGCGTCTTGAACTGCGCGAAGGTCTTGCCGAAATTCTCCGCGGCGATGGACGCGAACGGCAACACGGTGGACGAGCCGGCGATCTGGATGGTGTCGCGGGCAACGGCGGGGGTGGTGGCGCCGGCGGCGATCAGCGCGGCGGCGAGCAGGGGAATGCGGTATTTCATGGCGATCTGACTCCTGGTTGATAAGCAATCGGGTGACCGGTGCGGTCCTTGCGGGTTGGCGCTGTGTCCAGACGCGTGGGCCGGTGGCGGCAACCCGCTCACCTTAGTCGCGCAATATTTCATTTCGATGACACTTTCATGACTCTTTTGCATACTGCTTTCGGCGGCGGCGCACGCCGTCGGCGTGTTTCCCCCAGCCATCGCCGCGCGCGGCCCGAGGCTCCTGTCATTTCAGGAAGTGGCGCGCGTACACCGGATTCAACCGGCTCATGGGCAGGAGGATGAAGAGGTCGGCGGTGTTGAAGTCCGGATCCCAGGCCGGCGCTCCGCCCACATAGGCGCCCAGGCGCAGGTAGCCCTTGACCAGGGGCGGCACGCTGGGGGCTGGGGTGGCGTCCAGGCCCTCCAGTGGCAGGGGACAGCGGGGAAACACCCGCCACTCGACGGGGGCCAGGTGCTTTTCCCGCGCCGCGTGCCAGATGCCGGCGGCGTTGTGGCCGCCATCCTGCATGCCGATGCTGGCGCAGCCGATGAGATAGTCGTAGCCGCTCTTCACCATGAATTCCGCCAGGCCTGCCCACAGGTGGGTGATGACGCCGCCGTTGCGGTAGTCGGCGTGCACGCAGGAGCGTCCCACCTCGACCATGCGGTCGCGCACATGTTGCAACCGGGTCAGGTCGAACTCGTTCTCCGAGTAGTGGCTGCCCACGCGCTTCGCCGCGCTATGTGTAAGGATGCGGTAGGTGCCCACCACCTTTCCGCTGTCGCCGTCGCGCACCAGCAGGTGCTGGCAGTAGGGGTCGTACAAGTCGATGTCGAGTCCCGCTTCCGGAGTGCTCAGGCGCGCCCCCATTTCCTCGGCGAATACTTTCCAGCGCAGGCGCTGGGCCTCCCGCACCTCGTCCTCGTGGCGGGCCAGGGAAACGTGGAATGCCTTGCGCGAGCGATCCGCGCCGACCCGATGCTGTTGCAACATGTTGATGATCTCCGTGCCGCTTTTCGCCACGGTAACGCGCTGGAATTTCCCGCCGGTTACGAGGATGTGAAGAAAACGTGACCGTTGCGGCCTCGCCCCGGGTCGGGCGGACGTTCACGAATCTGCAATATTTCAGTTTTCTTACACGACCCATCCCACGGAGCTACCCATGCGCATCCAGCGTTCCCTGTTCAAGATGGCCGGCCTGGCGGCCGCCCTGTCCCTGAGCGTTTCAGCCTTCGCCAGCAACATCACCGGCGCCGGCGCCACCTTCCCCTACGCGGTCTATACGAAATGGGCGGAGGCCTACAAGGCCGCCACCGGCAAGCAGGTCAACTACCAGGGCATCGGATCCTCCGGCGGCATCATGCTCGGCCTCGGCCGGGCGCTGGGCGAGACCATGGCGGTGACCTTCGTCATCGGCAACGCCAACCGCATCGTCGGCAGCCTCTGCGCGCCGGGCACTTCCATCGCCGCCACCCTGGCCAACGAGTTCGGCGAGGCGGCCCCGGGCCTGCACATTTCCGCCCTGTTCGCCCTGGGCCTGGTGCTGTTCCTCATCACCTTCGTCGTGCTGGCGATTTCGCGCTGGCTGATCCGCCGCGGCGTCGCCAGGCAGGGCAAGTAACGGGAAGCCAGGAGACCGGACATGAATCTTTATTCCCGCCGCATCTGGACCAACCGCGTCGGCATCGCCCTGTCCATGGTGGCCATGGCCTTCGGCCTGTTCGCCCTGCTGTGGATCCTCTGGACCCTGTTCTACAACGGCTTCGCCGCCTTGTCCTGGGAGTTCTTCACCGAGGACACGCCGGCGCCGGGGTCGGAGGGCGGCGGCTTGCGCAACGCCATCGTCGGCAGCCTGATGATCGTCGGCATGACCACTTTGGTCTCGACGCCGATCGGCATCCTCGCCGGCATCTATCTCGCGGAATTCGGAACCACCTCGAAGTTCGCCGCCATGACCCGTTTCGTCACCGACATCATGTTGTCGGCGCCGTCCATCGTCATCGGCCTGTTCGTCTATGCCCTGATGGTGGCGACCCTGGGCGGCTTCTCGGGCTGGGCGGGTTCCGTCGCCCTGTCCCTGATCGCCGTCCCGGTGGTGGTGCGCACCACCGAGAACATGCTGCTGCTGGTGCCCACGGCCCTGCGCGAGGCCGCCTTCGCCGTCGGCGCGCCGCGCTGGCAGGTGTCCCTCAAGGTCACCCTGCGCGCGGTCAAGGCCGGCGTGGTCACCGGCATCCTGCTGGCCATCGCCCGCGTCACCGGCGAGACCGCGCCGCTGCTGTTCACCGCGCTGAACAACCAGTTCTACAGTACCGACATGTCGCAGCCCATGGGCAAGCTGCCGGTGGTGATCTTCCAGTTCGCCATGAGCCCCTACGACAACTGGGTCAGCCTGGCCTGGGGCGGCGCCCTGTTGATCGCCCTGCTGGTGCTCGGCATCAACATTTTCGCGCGCGTGCTGTTCCGCAAGAAATCCTCGGATTGAACCCGGAGTTCCCCATGTCCTCCCTCGAACAAACCGCAGACGGCGAAGCCATCCTGGCGATCCGCGATTTGAATTTCTACTACGGCGATTTCCGCGGCCTCATCGACGTTTCCATGGATGTCGCCAAGAACCGGGTGACGGCGTTCATCGGGCCTTCCGGCTGCGGCAAGTCCACCCTGTTGCGCACCTTCAATCGCATGTACGACCTCTACCCCGGCCAGCGGGCGGAGGGCGAAATCAATTTCCACGGCAGGAACCTGTTGGACAAGAAGCAGGACGTGAACCTGGTGCGCGCCAAGATCGGCATGGTGTTCCAGAAGCCCACGCCTTTCCCCATGAGCATCTACGAGAACATCGCCTTCGGCGTGCGCCTCTACGAGAAACTCGCCAAGTCGGAGATGGACGACCGCGTGGAATGGGCCCTGCGCAAGGCGGCCATGTGGCAGGAAGCCAAGGACAAGTTGCAGCAGAGTGGTCTGTCGCTGTCCGGCGGTCAGCAGCAGCGCCTGTGCATCGCCCGCACCATCGCCGTGAAGCCGG
>JBBIIR010000228.1:0-4249 GCA_037446455.1 Hydrogenophilales bacterium
GTGCCTCGATGACCACCTCGCCGGGCTCTTCCGCGGGCGGCAGCGAGGCCCAGCGGCGGATTTCGACGCCATCCAGGCGCTGGCTGTCGGCCTCGGCGTCGATCTCCGGGCGGATGTGTCGGAAGGCGCGCAGGTCGTCCACCCACAGGCGCGCCTCGATGCCATGTTCGCGCGCCAACTGGCGGGCCAGCCGCCAGGTCACGCCGATATCGCCGTAGTTGTCGATGACGCGGCAGAAGAGGTCCCAGGTCATCGTCGGCGCGGGCTCGCTAACGGACATGACTTTGAGGTGACGCCGCGAAACATGAAAGTCATGTCCGTTTCCCTCCCTTGCAGGGCGCGCCCCGGACTGCATTCCGGGGCCGTGCGGCGGGCGCGGAGCATGCTCCGCGAAACCCCCGCCTCACCCCCCAGTCCCTCTCCCGCTTGCGGGCGAGGGGAGCGTCGAGAAGTCGCCGCGCGACTTTCACATTAATGCAGCCGTTCCAGCAGCAGGGTGAAGAGCTGATCGACTTCCGCCGGGCTGAGGCGGGACAGGTACTCCAGCGCCTCGCGCGAGGCGTCGTCTTCGCGGCCGCGGTAGTAGCTCAACACCAGGCTGTACCAGGCTCTCGCCAGATCGGGATTGACCCGCCGCACCTGTTCGACGGCGTCGAAGATGCCGGCCTGTCCCTTCAGCACGTAATAGGCGCGGCCCATGTTCTGCCAGGCCGGGAAATAGCGGGGATTGACGCGCACCGCCTCGCGGTAGGCGAGCAGGGCGTCGCGATGGCGCAGGCTTTCGCGCAGGGCGTTGCCCAGGTTGTTGCGGGCGTGGAAATCAGCCGGGTCGATGCGCAGGTTGCGCTGGTAGGCGGCGATCGCCTCGGCGTGCTGGCGGAGTTCCTGGTGGGCGCGACCCAGCACGAACCAGGCCAGTGGGTGGTCGGGGTCCGCGCGCGTCCAATGCATGCCCAGCAGCAGCAGGTTGGGCCAGTCGCGCCGCTTTTCCAGCAGGCGGGCGCGCGCCAGCCACTCGGCCGCGTCGGGCTGGGCTTCGGCGCGGGCCGCATGCGTGCGGCCCGCATCGGCGGCCGCGGGCGGGGGGAAGACGGAGAGGGGGGCGACCAGCAGCAGGACGGCGAGACCGGTAAGCTGCGCGCGCAGGCCCTTGCCGGGCGGCGTGAAGCAAGAAAGGCGGCGGGACGGCGTCGGGTTCACCGGATCCGTGGGCTTCAGCCGGGCAGCCGGATCTTGCCGTCCTTGCTGAACCGATAGTCCTGGAACACGTGTTCGGCGCTGAGCAGGGCATAGCCGCCGTCTTCCTGCTTCACCGAGGTGTCCTTCAGGCGCCAGGTGTACTGGCCGCAGGTCCAGATGTCGAAGTCGCGCATGTGGGTGCACAGGCAGGTCTTGTCCATCACCTTGATTTTCCTGGCCTCGGGATGCGCCGCCACCTCGCGGTTGTAGGCGTCGATGTAGGCGCAACGGCCGTTGGCGTCGAGCAGGTAGCCGAAGGATTCGCAGTTGGGATGCGTGCCGGCGCCGATGCCCGGACTGCTCTTGATCATGCGCATGGGATAGCCGGTGGGGGAGATGCCGTTGACCTCGATGTCGTCCTCGTCGGCCTTGAAGTATTCCTGCTTGACCGGATCGGGCAGGCCGCATTCCCTGGTCACGGTGAAGCGGGTCGCGACCTGCACGGCGCCGGCGCCCTGTTCCAGGAAGGCGGTGGCGTCGCTGCCGGTGAAGATGCCGCCGGCGGGGATGAGGGGGATTTCGAGTTGCTCGGCCTTCAGCCAGGCCTGGATTTCGGCGACGATGCTGGCGAGATCGTATTGCGCCCAATCCATGCCGAAGCCCAGGTGGCCGCCGGCCAGCGGGCCCTCGACCACGACGTAGTCGGGCAGGCGGCCGGTGCGGCCGTTCTTGCGCAGGAACAACTGCAGGGCGCGCAGGCTGGAGACGATGATGCCGAGCTGGGCGTCGCGGAAGCGGGGATGCTCCTCGATCAGGCCGAAGGAGCCCAGGTGCAGGCCGGCGGCCAGGGTGATGCCGTCGATGCCGGCGTCCAGGGCGGCGTTGAGCCTCACCTTGAGCGTCTCTTTCGGCGCGTTCATGGTGAGCTTTTCCATGCAGTTGATGAACACCATGCCGCTGCCGTGCTTGGCGTCCATGGCCCGGCGCACGTGCATGCGCGTGGCTTCATCGAGCTCGCCGAGATGGAACTTGACCAGGGACTTGTCGGCCAGGTTGGTGACGTTGGCCTTGTACAGCTTGAGCTTGTCCTTGACGAAACGGGTCTTGAAATGCCGGTCGATGACGGTCGGCACCATGGCGTCGGAGATGTGGCCGACGCCGCCCAGGCGGGCGGCCTCCAGGGCCAGTTCGACGGTGGAGATGTCGACACCCATGCCGCCGATGACAATGGGTACCAACTCGTGCCGGCCTAAGCGGAGGCGAAAATCATCCACGCATTTCATGGCATTCCAGCGAGTAGTGCCTTAACGTAATGAAAGTCGCACGGCGACTTCTCGAAGCTCCCCTCTCCCGCAGGCGGGGCGAGAGGGGGATTCGGAATGCGCAGCATTCCGCCCTCTCAGCCGGCTGGCGATGCATCGCCAGCCGTGGGGCGCGGAGCGGGGGCTGGGGGTGAGGGAAACGGGCATGACTTTCATGCTACGGGGCGTCTTCTCAAAGTCATGTCCGTTGGCGAGGGGCGATCCGGTGAATCGGACGAGAATCAAGGCAGGAGGCGGGTGGCAACCCAGCATGTGATTCGGGAACCGGATGATAAGCCTTTCAACCGGGGCCAGCCAGCTTGGCTGTGCGCGGCGGATGCGGCGGGGTGATCAGAAACGGCCGCCGTGCGCGTGGAAGCGGTGCGCGGCGCGGCTCAGGTTCCAGCCCAGGCGGCTGGCGGAGGCGGCCAGCAGCAGGCCGCCCGGCACCGCCAGGAGGGGCAGGAAGGGCGCCGGCAGCAGGCAGGCGAGGGCCGCCAGGTGCAGGCGGAACTGCGCGCGGCAGGCGGCGTCGGGCAGATAGTCCTTCATGCTGGGCAGGCCGCTGGCCAGCATGCCGCGCTGGCCTTGCAGATGGAACCAGGCCAGGAAGGGCACGATCTTGCAGAGCATGCCGTTCACCACCGAAACCGCGAAGCCGAGCAGGAACAGCAGGCCGGCCAGGCCCAGCAGCGCCGGCGAGTTGGCCAGCGGCAGCAGCGCCGCCGCCAGGATCAGGCTGACCATGCCGACGCGCCAGTAAGACAGCGCCACGTCGGGAATCCTGCGCTTGCGCCGCTGTTGCAGGCGCAGGGTGGCGACGGCGAAGACCACGGCGGCGACGGCAAGGACGAGCTGGCCGGCGAGGCGGGCGGATTCCGCCGGCAGCCATGTCGCCAGCAGGCCCGCGCCGGCGGCGACGAGAAGAAACCGTGTCAGGCGCGGCGGGTAGGCCGGGGTGAGTTGCAGCATGGGCACCACCTGCCAGGCCACGCCCAGGATGAGGATGCCGATCCAGCCCGCCAGCCCGGCCAGCACGTGGATGTTCAGCCAGGCCGCGGGGTCGGCCGGCAGCCAGAGGCCGGCCAGCCAGCCCAGCAGTGCCAGGCCGCAGACCAGGGTGACGGCGAGGGCCGCCAGGGCGAGGGCCATGGCGCGCAGGGTGTCGAGGGCGCGGCCGCGCAGCAGGCTGAGGCTGGCCGCGCCCAGAAACGGCAGCAGCCCGGCGGCAAGCACGGCGCCCGCCGCCAGCAGGGCGATTTCACCGCCGCCGGCGAGACCCCAG
Source organism: Hydrogenophilales bacterium (assembly GCA_037446455.1). Classification (GTDB taxonomy): domain Bacteria; phylum Pseudomonadota; class Gammaproteobacteria; order Burkholderiales; family Thiobacillaceae; genus PFJX01. The sequence continues at coordinate 3,766 of JBBIIR010000228.1, forward strand.
GCCAGCAGGGGCGTGCCCAGCAGCAGTGCCAGGTGGCCGAGGCCGGCGACGCGGCGCACGCCCGGCACCGGCGCGCCGGCGACCACCGGCAGCATCTGGGTGAGGGCGCCCAGCATCACCATGCCGAGGAAGCCCAGGGTGAGCAGATGGGTCAGCGCCAGCCCGAAGGGCACGCGGACATCGGCACTCCATTCGGGTTGCCAGGCCGCCAGCAGGCCGGCGGCGGCGAGGAACAGGGGAGCCGTGAGAAAGAAACGCAGCGGCGCGGAAAACGGCGGCGCCTGTTCGAGGGCGAGGCCGGGCGCGATCATCCTTGATTCCTCGGTTGAACACGTCCGAAGGCGCGGCTGTGCGGGGGTCTGGCGCGAAGCGACGACGCCGCGGGGTCGTTCCCCGCAAGGAGGCGCGACAAAGCCAGGCGCCCGCACAGACGCGAAAGCGGGCGTGTAGCGGGCTCACCCAAATGGTGAACCGCGTCGAAGGC
>JBBIIR010000229.1:0-4248 GCA_037446455.1 Hydrogenophilales bacterium
CACCGTCACGAACAGCACCTGCACCCTGCCGGCGGCTTCCGGCGGCATCAGGCCGAGGGCCTGGGCCAGGTCGGACAGCGTGGTGGGGCACACGTCCGGACAATGCATGTAGCCGAAGAACAGCACCACCAGCCTGCCGCGCAAGGATTCCAGGCTCACCGCCCGGCCATTGTGGTCGGTCAGTTGCAGGCGACGGCCGAAATCCACGCCGCTGATGTCGCTGCCCCGGTATTGCACGGCCGGCTCGCCGCAAGCGGCCAGACCGAGGACGACCAGGACCAGGGCAAGGCCCCGCGCAAACCGCTTCAACCCGGCAACGCCGCCGCCGGCAGGTCGGCCAGCCGATACTTGCCGGTCATCACCGCCTTGGCCAGTTCCTCCAGATTCATGTCGTTGAGCAGCGCCAGTATCTTCTTCTTCACCGGTATCCATTTGAAATGCATGGGACAGGCGGTGGAGTCGGAGCATTCCTTGAGACCGAGGATGCAGCTCTTGGTGAAATCCGGTCCCTCGGTGAGCAGCAGCACCTGCATGAGCGAAGTCCTGTGCATGCCCTCGCGCAGACAGAAACCGCCCAGGCGGCCGCGGTAGGAATCGAGCAGACCATGCTTGCAGAGATTCTGCAGAATCTTGGCCAGATAGGCCGCCGGCACGTTCAGGCGACTGGCGATGTCGCGGTTGAGCACCGGCTCGCCCATCGGCTGGGTGGCGATGTAGATCAGGGCCTGAACGGCGTACTGGCTGGTGCGTGACAAGACCATAACCCACTCCAAAGACATTTTTGTCGTTAATTATCAAAGGGAATCCCATCCCCGTGCAAAGTCTTTTTTCGGCTGCGCGCGGATGGCCGCCCGCTCAGGGCCGGTCTGATCGCGCGCTCAGCAGGGCGTGCAGCTTGCGCGGCGGGATCAGGCGGGCCGCCGTGCCGGGATCGGCCTCGGCCAGGTGGGGAAACTCCGCCAACAGGGGAGCCGGGAGGCGGGCCGTCAGGGTGGCCAGGTTCTGCTCGTAGGCGAGCATGTCGGGGTCGATCCGGTTGGCCACCCAGGCGGCGAGCCGGAGGCCGCGCGCGGCGATGGCCTCGGCGGTGAGCAGGGCGTGGTTCAGGCAACCCAGGCGCATGCCCACCACCAGGATCAAGGGCAGGCCCAGGCGCACGGCCAGATCGGCCATGTCCGTCCGCGGTCCCAGGGGCACGCGAAAGCCTCCCGCGCCTTCCACCACCACCAGGTCGGCGCTTTGCGCCAGCGCATCCAGGGCGGCGGCGATGCGGGGAATCTCGATGACCGCGCCCTTGCGCTCCGCCGCGATATGCGGCGCGATGGGTTCGCGGAACAGATAGGGATTCACCAGCTCGGGCGGCGCCGCGACGCCCGACGCCGCGCGCAGCAGGGCCACGTCCTCGTTGACCCAGACGCCGTCCTGCAACTCCGCCCCCGCCGCCACCGGCTTCATGCCGACCGCGCGCACCCCCAGCCCGGACAGGGCGTGCAACAGGGCGGCGGAAAACAGGGTCTTGCCGACGCCGGTGTCGGTGCCGGTGATGAAAAAGCCGTGAGGCGTGAGGGGTGAGGCGTGAGGGTTCACAGCCCCCTCCGTTTGCCGGCGATCTTCATCTGGATGATCTGGCGGCCGTCCTCCAGCCGATCCTTGCGGCCCGCCCAGGCGTGGCCGTAGACCACCTCGTAGGTGGCGGGCAGGCGGCCGTCGCGGCGGAAGCGCTCATAGTTTTCCGTCAGCCGTTTCCACTCCGCCTTGCCCATCAGGCCGGCGCGGCGGTTTTCCAGCACGGTGTGGGCGCCGATGGCCTTGAGGTCGCGCAGCAGGCCGGGCAGGGCTTCGTAGGTCAGGGTGATGCGCTCCATTTCCATGACCGGATTGCCGAAGCCGGCGTGGACCAAAGCGTCGCCCAGGTCGTGCATGTCGATGAAGCGGTTGACGTGCTGATGGCCATCCAGATCCGCCGAGGCGGCGCGCAGTTCCATGAGGGTATCGGGGCCGAAGGTGGCGAACAGGAACAACCCTTCCGGCTTCAATACCCGGTGGACTTCGCGGAAGGCGGTATCCGGCGCGCCCACCCATTGCAGGGCCAGGCTGGACCAGACCAGGTCCAGGCTGTCGCGCGCCAAGGGCAGGCGTTCCATGTCGGCGCACAGGGTCGTCAGGCGCGAGGCGTGCGGCGTGAGGCGGGTGAGCCATTGACGCCAGCCTGCCGCCTGGGCATGGCGGCGGGCGGCGCGCAGGGCCATGGCGTGGGCCAGGTCCAGGCCCAGCAACCGCGCCTTGGGAAAGCGCGCCTTGAGCAGGGAGATGCCGAAGCCGGTGCCGCAACCGGCGTCCAGGATCAGGCCCGGATCGATCTTCATGCCGTCCAGATGGTCGTCCAGGCGGCGGGCCACCTCGTGTTGCAGGAAAGCGGCCTCGTCGTAGCGCGCGGCTGCGGCCTCGAAGGCGCGGCGGATGGCCCGCTTCAGGCTGTCATCCATCGAGGAAGCCCCCCACCTGCTCGGCGAACCAGGCCGGATGCGACAGGAACGGCGCGTGCGCGGCGCGTTCGTGCAGGGCCAGGCGGGCGCCCGGAATCCGTTCCGCCAGCCAGTGTGCGGCCTCCACCGGGCACAGGGTGTCGTAGGCCCCGTGCACCACCAGGGTGGGGCAGCGCACCCGGGCCGCGACGGCGCGTACATCCACGGCCCGCAACAGGTCGAGGCCGGCGGCGAGCACTGCGCTGGCCGGCTCGCCGCGCTGGAACACGCTTTTCCGCAGGCGGGCGATGACCTCCCGCGCCGCGTCGCCGCCGCGGGCCTGGAGGGCAAGAAAGCGCAGCAGGGTGGCGCGGCAATCCTGCTTCAGGGATGCGGCGAAGCCCGCCAGTAGCTCGGGGGCCAGGCCGTGCGGCCAATCGGGCCGGCTGACGAAGGCCGGGCTGCCGCCCACCAGCACCAGCTTCGCCACCTTGTGCGGATGCCGCGCCGCCAGGGCCAGGGCCACCATGCCGCCGAGCGACCAGCCGACGAGCTGGACGGGCGTTTCGATGCTGTCCGCGACCGCGTCGGCCAGGATTTCCGCCGTGTAAGGCGATACCGAGGGCGTATCGCCATAGCCGGGCAGGTCCGGGCTCGCCCCGGCCAGGCCGCACTCGGCCCAGATGCCGCCGTGCAGACCCCAGCCGTGCAGAAGAATCCGCTGACGCGCGAGCGGTGAGGCGTGAGGGGTCCTCATCCTTGATTCCTCGGTTGAACACGTCCGCAGGCGTGGCTGCGCGGGTGTCTGGCGCGAAGCGACGACGCCGCGGGGTCGTTCCCCGCAAGGAGGAGCGACAAAGCCAGGCGCCCGCACAGACACGAAAGCGGGCGAGTAGCGGGCTCACCCAGATGGTGAACGGAGTCGAAGGCACGAACTTCAGCAAGCATGCGGCTTTACGAAGACAGAATAGCGGTCAACCGAGGAATCAAGGATCATGGCGCCAGCTCCCGCAAGGCGGCCAGCAAGGCATCGAGGTCAGCGACGCCGTGCGCGGCGGACAGGGAGATGCGCAGCCGGGCCTGGCCCTGGGGCACGGTGGGCGGCCGGATGGCGGGGATGAGGATGCCCCGCGCGCGCAAGCCCTCCGCCAGGCGCACGGCCTCCTCGTTGCCGCCCACAAGCAGGGGCTGGATGGGACTGTCCGAGGCCATCAGCGGCCAGGGCAGGCCGACAACGCCGGCTTTCAGGCGGGCGATCAGTTCGGTCAGGCGCTGACGCCGCCAGGGCTCCCCGGCGATAAGCTTCAGGCTTGCCGACACCGCCGCCGCCAGCAGGGGCGGCTGGGCGGTGGTGTAGATATAGGCGCGGGCCCGGTTCACCAGCCATTCGACGAGTTCTTCCGTGCCCGCTACGAAGGCGCCGGCGACGCCGGCGGCCTTGCCCAAAGTCGCCATGTAGATCAGTGAGGGGTGGGGCGCGAGGCGTGAGGCGGACAGGGCATGGGGCATTTTCGCCCCACACCTCTCGCCTGACGCTTCACGCTCCAGCACGCCGAAGCCATGCGCGTCGTCCACGTAAAGCCAGGCGTCGTGCTTGTCCGCCAGGGCCAACAGTTCAGGTATGGGCGCCAGATCGCCGTCCATGCTGAACACCGTGTCGGTGGCGATGAGCTTCACCCGGGCCTCGCTCTCGCCCAGCCTGCGGTCCAGCCAGACCAGGTCCAGATGGGGATAGCGGGTGAGTTTTGCCCGCGAAAGCAAGGCCGCGTCGACCAGGGAAGCG